>JBKKBU010000048.1:0-5034 GCA_046713755.1 Mycobacteriales bacterium | reverse complement strand
GTGACCTGCCAGGTGTACCAGTAGCCCAAGCCGTAGAAGGCCAACAGCTCCCCGAACGCGCAGATCCGCGCGGTGTCCCAACGACCGCCCTGCTCGCCGGGCGTGAGCAGCGTGGCGAACGCCTTCTCGTCCGCGACGAACGCCAGGAAGTCGGCGTACCACTCCCGGCCGTGGTGCACCCGCTTGAGCTCGCCCTTCCCGCGCTCCTCGAACCACGCGATCGTGGCGCGCAGGAGGCGACGGATCTCAGGGTCGAGATCCGCGGGGTCGTAAGTCGTGGGGTTGAGCAGCATCACGTCACCTCTCGTCGCCACCGACCGTAGAACGCCCTGCTGCGCGCCATGGTGTGAGGTCGCCGCATCGTGACGCAACCGTGAGGGCCTGCGTCGCGTCGTAAGGGCATGCTCGACACCGTGACATGGCGCTCGGGCATCGTGACTGTGGCCCTGCTCGCAGGCTGCACGTCCCCCACCGGACCTCCTCCGGAGGCCGGACCGGCAGGCCCCGCGACTGACGCCGAGCTCCGGGCGTGCCCGCCGGGGGCGGACAACAGCGGGGACCGCAACTCCTTCGAGGGCGAGCTGATCCCGCAGCCCGGCCAGACCTACGTGGTCGCGCAGCGCCTTACCGTCACGGGGCCGGCCGAGACCGAGAGCCGTTACCCGAAATCCCGCGTGGACCTCACCTCGGTGTCGAGCGTCTACGGGACGGCGACGCCGACCAACGGGCTCATGCTCACCCGCGGCGCCGACCTGGTCGCAGCGGCGACAGCCGGCGGGTCCCGCCTGCTCCTCAAGGCCTACGTCCCCGAGAGGGGTGCCGCCTTCCTCAGCCCCGTGGCGGTTCTGCGGCCGGGGGGTCGCTTCGTCTTCATGCTGTTCTGCGAGGAGGGCGACCAGGTCGTCGCGAACCTCGCGGCGCACGGGGTGTCCACCAGCCGGACAGCCACGGAGGTCCTGCTCTCGGCGATCCGAGACCCCGCGGGCCCGGAGGCCGACGTCGTGCTCGACCCGACCCGCCCGGTGGCGGCACTGCCCTGGGAGAAGCGACCGCCACGAGAGCGCGACTACGGCGACGCGCCAGCAGCGGTGAAGAAGCTGCTCCACGAGATCCTCGTCGAGGTGATCGTCCCGGCGCAGTGGCGCGACTTCCCTGATGTGGTCGCGATGCGGACCCCCGTGGCCCGCGGGCACGGCGCGGTGGCGCTCGGTGCCTTCAGCGACAGCGCGGCCGCGCACGCGCAGATCGGCACGACCGTGCAGGACGGTCAGCCGCTGCTCGTGGTGCTCACCGACGGCGGTTTCGTCGACCTCGGCATCCTGGCGTCCGTCCCCGAGCGGGTCTGGCGACCTGCCCTCGGCCGGACCAACAAGCTGGTCCTGCGCAGCGATCCGGCCCTGGTGGACCGCAGCGACCTGCTGGCCCGCCTCGCCACGGGCAGGCCCGTCCTGACTGCGGATCCTCGATGAGGACGCTCGCCCGACTCGTCGTGCTGCTGCTCGCCGGCCTCTGCCTGGTGCCGGTGACACCGGCGCATGCCTGCTCGTGCGGCCTGCCACCGTCGGCCCAGCAGCTCCTCGCCTCTGCGGCCCTGCTCTACCTCGGCGACCTCGAGGTGCGGAGCAGCGACGACGGCGGCGCCGAGTACGACGTGACCGTGCTCGAGCCGTTCGCCGGCCGACCCGGTGGGGAGCGGCGGCTCTCCGAGACCTTCGAGAACACCTCGTGCGGGCACCGAGTCGTGGCGCCGGGGCGCTACTTGGTCATCGAGTACCGACCCGGTCGGATCAGCACGGGCTGCTACGGCCCGGCCCCCGCGGACGTCGACAGCTCGCTGGTGGGCCAGGTGCGGGCAGCTGTGACCGATGGCGCCGCAACGCCACGCGCGGTGGACGACACGACGGCGACCGCCCGCTCGAAGGCGCTGCTGCGCGAGTCGCCGTGGACGGTCGCCCTGGCTCTCGTGCTGCTCCTCGGGACGTGGCGGCTCCGCCGACGTCTGATGCGGTCGCAGCCGTGAGGCCCAGCCGGCCGGCGGTCGTGACCGTCGTCCTGTCGCTGGCGATCGTGACCAGCGGGCTCACCGCCTCGCACGTCGCCGCGTGCACGTGCGCCCAGCCACCCGTCCCTGAGAAGCTGGTCGATCGGTCGACGCTGCTCTACGTCGCCGACCTCGAGGTGCGCAGTCGTGAGGGCAACCGCGTCCACTACGACGCGCGCGTGCTCGAGCAGCTCGTGGGGAGACCGGGGCTCATCCAGCAGCTGACGGCAGTGGTGGGCGGGCAGTCGAGCTGCGCCGCGCCGGAGCTACCTGAGGGGCGCTACCTCGTCGACGAGTCGAGCCAGGGGATCGTCGGCGGCTTCTGCGGCAACACCCGCGCGGTGGCGCTGAGCGGCGAGCCGTACCTGGAGGGGATCCGACTCGCGCTCGGTCGCCCGGCGACACCGCCCACGCCCCCGGTCGCGGCGCCGGCGGCCGGGACGTTCACGGGTGTGCGGTCACCCGGCGCGGCTGCCTGGCTGCCGCTGCTCGCGGTCGTCATTACCCTCGGCGCCGTGACCCTCAGCGCCGTGGCGCTCCTGGTCCGCCGTCGCCGGCGGGAGTCCTGGCTCTGACGGTCGAAACAAGCAGCTGTTGGCTACCTCTCCGGGTCCTCGATCATCTCGCGCCACTGGGCGATCCAGCCAGGCAGCCGACCTAGGGCGAACAGCACCGTGAACATCGGCGCCGGGAAGCCCAGTGCCTTGTAGATGACGCCGGCCCGGTTGTCAGCGTGGGTGATCGCCGGCCGTGACAGTCGAGAGCTTGCCGTGCAGACTCGCTGTCGTGACTCCCGACGACGTCGCGCTGCGCAGCGATACCTACCGGCTTTTCGTGGAACTGGGTCGGGCACCAACGGCTGACGAGCTCGGTCGGCCCCCGGCCGCGGTCCTCGAGGGCTGGCGGCGGCTGCACGAGGGGCACGCACTCGTGTTGAACACCGCGCGGACCGAGATCTTGATGGCCAATCCCTTCTCGGCGGTTCCCACGGCCTATCGCGTGCAGGCGGCCGGCCGCTCGTGGTTCGCGAACTGCGCCTGGGACGCCTTCGGCATCTGCGCGGCACTGCACTGCGACGGTCAGATCACGTCGACCTGCCCCGACTGCGGCGACGACCTCACGGTGGTCGTGACGGAGCAGCTGCCGGACGATCCGTCGTTGCTGTTCCACTGCCTCGTCCCGGCCGCTCAGTGGTGGGACGACATCGTCTTCACCTGAAGCACCATGAACCTCTTCCGGTCGGGAGAGCACGTGGATCGCTGGCTCGATGGCCGGCAGGCAGGGGCGACCATCACCGTGGGCAAGCTGAGCGAGCTGGCCCACGCCTGGTGGGACGACCGACTGTCGCCGCAGTGGGCGCCGCATGCCCGGGAGCACAACCAGGCGGTGCTCGATCGGCTCGGCCTGTCCGGCGACTTCTGGCAGCTGCCGTCCTGACGACGCCGTCCCTGGCTGGCCGTCCTACCGGGCGTTGACGGCGAGGTAGTCCCGCTCGGGCGGCCCGATGTAGACCTGCCGCGGGCGGCCGATCTTCGTCGCCGGGTCCTCGATCATCTCGCGCCACTGGGCGATCCAGCCCGGGAGCCGACCGAGAGCGAACAGCACCGTGAACATCGGCGCCGGGAAGCCCAGCGCCTTGTAGATGACGCCGGTGTAGAAGTCGACGTTGGGGTACAGCTTGCGGGACACGAAGTAGTCGTCGGCAAGGGCGACCTCCTCCAGCTGCATCGCGAGGTCCAAGAGCGGGTCGGGCTTGTCGAGGGAGTTGAGGACATCCCGGGCGACCTTCTTGACGATCGCCGCGCGCGGATCCCAGTTCTTGTAGACGCGGTGGCCGAAGCCCATCAGCTTGACGCCCGGCTCCTTGGCCTTGACCCGCTCCACGAAGCGGGCGACGTCGCCGCCGTCGGCCTCGATGCCGGCCAGCATCTCGAGCACGGCCTGGTTCGCTCCGCCATGCAGGGGTCCGAACAACGCCGCGACGCCGGCCGAGATCGACACGAACAGGTTGGCATTGCTGGAGCCGACCATCCGCACCGTGGACGTCGAGCAGTTCTGCTCGTGGTCGGCGTGGAGCAGGAACAGCAGGTTGAGCGCCTTGGAGGCGACCGGGTTGACGACGTAGGACTCGGCCGGGACACCGAAGGTCATCCGCAGGAAGTTGTCGACGTAGCCGAGGGTGTTGTCGGGGTAGAGGAAGGGCTGACCCACCGACTTCTTGTGGGCGTAAGCGGCGATCGTCGGCATCTTGGCGAGCAGCCGGATGGTGGACATCTCCACGTGCTCGGGATCGAAGGGGTCGAGGCTGTCCTGGTAGAAGGTCGACAGGGCGCTCACGGCGCTGGACAGGACCGCCATCGGGTGGGCGTCAGTGGGAAAGCCGCCGAAGAACTCCCGGAAGTCCTCGTGCAGCATCGTGTGCTTGCGGATCTTGGACTTGAAGTCCGTCAGCTCGGCCTCGGTGGGCAGCTCGCCGTAGATGAGCAGCCAAGCCACCTCGAGGAACGACGCGTGCTCGGCGAGCTGCTCGATCGGATAACCGCGGTAGCGCAGGATGCCGGCGTCGCCGTCGATGTAGGTGATGGCACTCGAGCACGACGCCGTGTTGACGAAACCCGGGTCCAGGGTGACGTGCCCCGTCGACGCCAACAGCTTGCTGATGTCGACACCCGCCGGCGCCTCGGTCCCCTCGATGATGTCGAGCGGGATCGATCCACCGGGGGTCTGCAGCTCGTGGTCCGACACGCGATCCTCCTCAGGGCAGGCGGGTCTCGCCCGCCCCCATCCTGCCAGCCCTGTCAGATCAGGCGCGCCGGCGGCGGAGGTAGACGGCGGCCCCGAGCAGCAGGACACCCAGTCCCGCGGCTCCCGCCCCGAGGCCGGTCGTCGGGAGCGAGCCGCCGGTGGGCAGCCCGGCCACCGGCGGGGCCGCCGGCGGCAGGACCACCGGCGGGGGCGCGGCGGGGCGCGCCCCCCCGGGCGCGGCCCCCCCC
>JBKKBU010000047.1:0-5008 GCA_046713755.1 Mycobacteriales bacterium | reverse complement strand
CCCTGGTGCTCGTCGTCGTCTGGTTGACGAACACCAGCGCGACGACGCGGTCCGGTGTCACCTCGACGGCGCCGGCCTGCACCACCTCGGAGCGCCCCACCGCTTGGTACTTCTTCGCGACGCCTGTCACGAGCTTGCTCGTGGTCCGCGCGTACTCGCTCTTGAACGGGTCGGCGGTCAGCGCCAGGCCGGCCGCGAAGTCCTGGTCGAGGCGCCGGTAGTCGTAGGCCAGCAGCAGCCGCGCGGCATCACGCGCCGTCCGCAGCCCCTGGTCGCGCGCTTCGTCCCGCTGCTCAGCCGGCGTCGGTCGGAGCAGGGTGAACGCGCCGAGCACCGCGACTGCCAACACGGCCAGCGCCGCGAGGGTGGCCATCGTCGTCAGCACGGCCGCGGACGTCGACAACCGACCGGGCGGTACGCCGGGAATGGCACTCGACCATTCCGCTGGAGCTTCCATCGGAAGGTCGTCGTCCGCGTCGTCGTCCGCGTCGTCGTCCGCGTCGTCGTCCGCGTCGTCGTCCGCGTCGTCGTCCGCGTCGTCGTCCGCTGACTCGGGCTCGGGCTCGAGGTCGAGCTCGGTCTCGGGCTCGGGCTCGGGCTCCGGCTCGGCCTCCGCCTCGGCCTCGGGCTCCGCCTCGACGGGCGGCTCGACGGGCGGCTCGACGGGCGCCCGCTCGTCGGCGAGCACGGGTGGCAGCAGTGGCGGGGTCGCGTCAGCCGTCACCCAGCCGGCGGTTGCCGGCGGGGGGATCGGCGGTGGGATCGGCGGTGGGATCGGCGGGGGGATCGGCGGCGGCTCCGCGCCGGTGGGGGTCGGCTGCTCGGGATCGGACATCAGCCCACCACCTCCAGCGACGCCGTGAGCCACCGGTCGCCGTGCCGCTCAAGGTCGAGCAGCATCCGATAGCTGCGCGGCGAACCGTCCGGCTTCGCGGCGTTCTTGACGATGCTGTCGGCGGCCACGATCACGGTCGCGCTGTCGAGGTCGGCCCGCACCACGGCGGCCTCGACGACCGTGAGGTCGGAGGAGACGACCTTGGCGCCGGCGATGACCCGCTTGAGGTCAGCCGCCCGGCTGGTGAAGTCGGCCTTGAAGGTGCCAGTCGCACCGTCGAGCACCCGCTTGATGTCCGCGTCGGTGTCGGTCCCGTCGACCGCGATGAGGTTGAGAGCCTGCTGGCGGGCGGCCCCGACCGCAGCAGCCCGGGCATCGTCGAGCTCGCCCCCGCCGCGGTGCTGCCAGAGGCGCTGTCCGGCGTACGCCGAGCCGACCACGACGACCAGGGCCAGCACGCACAGCAGGGCGGTCGCCAACGGCCCGCGCGGTGGCCGCTCGGGGGCGGCGAGGTCGGCGGGGTCGTCCAGCAGCTGGTCCGTCACGAGGACAGCGGGCCGAGCAGCAACCACTGCCAGGAGTCCTTGCCCAGCAGCGCGGACGCTCCCCCGCTGGAACCGACGGTGAGCCGCTGACCGTCGCCGGTGATGACCGATCCGGTGACCGGGTCGTAGTCGCCGAGCAGGACGCTGTCGACCGATCCCGCCGGAGCACTGGCCCCCGTCCGGGCCGCGGTTCGCGACGGGGTCGTGGAGTAGGGCCCGCCGTTGTCGGGGAACGGCTGCTGACCAGCGGGGCGAGGGGCGTTTTGCACGCCGCGGACGTTGGTGCTGCCGTCCTTGACCGAGCAGAAGGCGTTGAGGTTGGGCGTCTGCAGCTTGACGTTGGCCGGGTCGCGCTTCTTGGTCGACTCGTAGCCATCGGTGCACGGCGGCGGGTTGCCGTCGCCGACCAGGCCGAAGTGCGTGGTGCCGTCGCCGGGCACGACGGTGAAGCCACCCGCCACGACGTTGGGGTAGGTCACCAGGATCTGCTTGATCGCCGGGATCCGGATCTTCTGCACCTGGGCGATGGTGACCAGGTTGGCGAGCAGGACCGGCAGCGCCGAGCGGTTGGCCTCGAGCAGGTCGTCGATGGCCACCGCCGACTGCGTGCCGGTCTGGAACAGCCGACGGAAGTCGGGGTCACTGGCGCGGAGCTGGGCGGCCACCGCGGCCAGGTCGTTGTTGAAGCTCTTGAAGTCGCCCGACACGTCGCGCTGGGTGTCCAGCGCGGTCTTGCCGTCGTTGATGAGCGTGATGGTCTCGGGGAGCGCGTCGGTGGCCGCCTTGGTCAGGGCGTCACCTGCGTCGACCAGGCGCTGCAGGCTGTCACCGGCACCGTCGAAGGCCTGCCCGAGCTCGTCGAGCACGATGGCGAGCTCGTCGGTGTCGATGCTCGTGACGAGCCGGTCGAGGTTGACCAGCAGCGTGGTCGGGGCGATCGGGATCGCCGTCATCGACTGCGGGATGACCGCTGCCGCGGTGAGGAATGGGGCTCCGTCCCGGGTCGGCTGCAGGTCGACGTACTGCTCGCCGACAGCGGAGCGGTTGCCGACGACGGCCTTCACTGAGTCGGGCACCTGCGTGCCCGGCTCGAGCCGCAGCACGACTCGGACGCCGTCGGGGCGCAGCTCCAGGTCCTCGACCTTGCCGGTCGGGACACCGCGGTAGGTGACCTCGGCGCCCTTGAAGATGCCGCCGCTGTCGACGAAGTCCGCCGACACCAGGTAGCCCTGATCGGTGACGTAGCGGCCGAGCCCGGCGTAGCGCAGGCCGGTGTAGGACAACCCCATCACGGCGATGAGGCCGAAGACGAGCAGCTGGAGTTTGGTCTGGCGGCTGATCACGACAGGCCTCCGAGCAGCAGACCGAGCAGGTTGGAATGCCGCCCGTTGGCACCGAGCCGGATGCCACCATCGATCCCCGGCACCGTCGGTAACCGGAGCTCGGGCACCGGAGCGGTCGGGACGGGCAGGGTGGGTGCGCCCGGCGCTCTCGGTGCGCCAGGAACGGGTCCGCCGGCCGGCGGGATGCCGACATTGCCGAGCGTGTTGGTCAGGTCGATGTCGGCGGTGACGAACAGGTTGGCGTAGTCGCCGCGGATGCCCTGGTCGACGGTCCGAGGGAACGGGTAGGTGGTGAGCAGCTCGAGGGAGTCCGGCAGGTCCTTGCCGGCCTTGCCGAGCTGGTCGAGGATCGGCGTGAGCGCCCTGAGGTCCGCCACGGTGGCCTGCTGGGTGGCCTGGATCACCCGCACGGCCACGGTCCCCAGCCGGTCGAGACCGGTCAGCACGGCCGTGAGGTCGGCCCGTTCGTCGGCGAGGACGCGGGCACCATCCGGCAGGTCGTCGAGACCTGTCGCCAGGGTCTGCCGCTCCCGGGCCAGCCGCGCGGTGAGCCGGTCGAGGGCGTCGAGGGTCCGGACGATCTGGCCCTTCTGCCGGTCAAGGCCGCCGACGAAGGTGTTGAGCTGACGCAGGACGTCCTTGATCTTGTCCTCACGACCCTCGAACGCCGCGGCGAGCTCGGTGTTGATGACCTGGATCTGCTCGAGGCTGCCACCGTTGAGCACCAGCGACAGCGCCGACAGCAGCTCCTCGATCTCGGTGTTGCGGGTGGTCTGCGCCAGCGGGATGAGCGCGCCGTCCTTGAGCGTGCCGGAGGCGCTCTCGGGTCGATCGAGGCTGACGAACTTCTCGCCGAGCAGCGAGGTCTGACGCAGGCTGGCGCGGGTGTTGCCCGGCAGCTTCACCGAGCGCTCGACCTTGAGTGTCACCAACGCGGTGTAGCCCTTGAGGTCGATGCCTTCCACGCGACCCACCGTGACGTCGTCGACCTTCACCGCGGACTGCGGCACGAGGTCGAGCACGTCGTTGAACTCCACCTGCAGCTCATAGCCGCCGCCGCCCTTGCCACCCGGCAGCGGGAGCGACTGGGCACCGCTGCAACCGGCGAGCAGGGCGACCGAGCCCAGCGCGAGGCCGAACCGCAGTGTCGTACGAGGCGTCGTACGAGACGTGCTCATCGGCCACTGTCCAGGATGCCGCCGAGGGTCAGATCTCGCTGCACGCCGGTCGGGGCCTGGCGCGGCGCGCCAGCGCCGGTCGGCAGCGCGTCACACAGCGCGCCCTGCCCGACCGTGATGAGCAGGTTGCACACCACCGCTTGGGGGCTGGCCTGGTCCTCGTTGTTGTCCCGGGTGTCCAGCGTGCCGGACTCCGGGTTGTAGGCGAGCTGCAGGTTGGACAGCGCCGTCGGCGAGTTGTCGAGGAACTCCTCGAGCGCCCGCTTCTGCTTGACCAGCACCCCTGTCACGTCCGCGAGGTTCTTGACGTTGGCCGTCAGGTCGGCGGAGTTCTGCTTGACGAACGTCGCGACCTCGCCCAGAGCCACCGACAGCGAGCGGATCGCTGCCGCCAGGTCCAGCTTCTGGTCGTTCAGCTGGGCGGCCACGTCGGCGAGGTCGGCGTTGAAGTTGCGCACCGTCCGGTCGCTCGACGCGATCGTCGTCGTGAAGTCCTGCAGGTTCTTGATGGTGCCGAACAGGTCGTCCTTCTGGTTGGACAGCGTCCCCACGGCCAGCGACAGGTCCTTGAGCGCGCTGTTGAGCAGCTTGCCGTTGCCGTCGAGGTTCTTCGCACCGGTCTCGATGAGGGCGGAGAGCGCACCGTCCTTGTTGGCACCGTCCGGACCGAGCGCCCGGTTGAGGTCGTCCAGGCTGGAGTAGATCGCGTCGAGCTCCACCGGCACCGCCGTGCGGTCGGTGCCGAGCTCGCTGCCGTCCTCCAGCGTCGGTCCGCTGCGCCAGACCGGGGTCAGCTGGACGTAGCGGTCGGAGACGATCGACGGCGCGACGATGACCGCCTGGGCGCCGGCCGGCACCTTGTACTTCGTCTCGTACTCCATGTCGATGCGGACGTCGTCGCCATCAGGGGTGATCTTGGTGACCTTGCCGACCCGGACCCCGAGGATGCGCACGTCACTGTTGACGTAGACGCCGACCGCGCGGTCGAATCGCGCGCTCAGCGAGTTGACCTCAGGGCCGCCGGTCAGGCCGCAGCCGGTAGTGCCGGCAAGCAGGACCAGGGCGGCGAGTACGCCGATCGCACGCCGGCTCACTTGGCCACCTCCG
>JBKKBU010000046.1:0-11426 GCA_046713755.1 Mycobacteriales bacterium | reverse complement strand
GGCCAAGGCACCCGGTGTCGACTACACGCCCACGCTGATCGGGCAGGACGCGGTCGGCATCGTGGTCCGCAAGGAGGTTGTCGCCGGGGGGCTGCGCAGCGTCACGAAGGACCAGCTCAAGCAGCTGTTCGAGGGCACCGTGCGCAACTGGAAGCAGCTCGGTGGCCCAGACCTCGAGACCTTCGTCTACGACAAGGAGCCTGGCCGGGGAACCCGTGAAGTCCTCGACAAGTTCCTCTACGCCAAGGGCGTGAAGGCACCGGCGCCACCGGCGGACAACCCGCGCTACGCGATCGTCGGTGGCAACGAGGAGACCCGCACCAAGCTGCTGTCGACGCCTGGTTCGGTAGCGCCGCTTTCCACCGCATTCGCTGACGGCTACGACCAGCTGGCCCTGCTGGCCATCGAGGGCATCGCGCCGACGCAAGCCACCATCGCCGACGAGTCCTACGCCTTGTCGCGGCCGCTCTACCTCGTGACCGACGGCCCGCCCACGGGGGCCGCCAAGACCTTCATCGACTACGTCCTCGGCCCCGCGGGCCAGCAGCTGCTCACCAAGCACGGCTACCTCACGCTGGCCCAGCTGACGGCGTGACCACCTTCACCTCGGTCCGCACCGAGGTCGCGCTTCGACGGCCCCGCGCGCCGACGTGGGTTCCGGCGCTCTCGACGACCGCTGGGATCGCGACGCTGCTGGCCGCCTTGCTGGTCGTCGGATTCCTGTTGGACGGGCTGCGGGCCGGCGACGTGGATTGGCGGCAGCTCCTCACCACCTCGACCTGGAATGCCCCCACCGGGCAGTTCGGGGTCACGGCGATGCTCTGGGGCACCGCTGCCGTCAGCGCCATCGCCTTGGTTCTCGCGGTGCCCGTCGGCTGGGCCGCTGCGGTGGCGCTCAACGAGCACCTGCCACCACGGCTGGCCCGGCCGCTGCGCACTGCTGTCGAGCTGCTGGCCGCCGTGCCGTCCATCGTCTACGGCCTGGTCGGCATCGCCATCGTCCGCCCGTTCGTCTCGCAGCTCGGCAACGTCCCTGGCGGTGACAGCCTGCTGGCCGCCGGCATCGTGCTCGCCGTCATGGTGCTTCCGACGATCGTCGCCGTCAGCGTCGACGCCCTGGCCGCCGTCCCCAAGTCGGTCCGCGAGGCGGCGCTCGCCCTGGGGCTCACCCGCTCGGAGATGGTCCGGTCGGCGGTGTTGCCGCTCGCCCGCCCCGGCATGCGGGCAGCTGTCCTGCTCGGTCTCGCCCGTGCGCTCGGCGAGACGATCGCGGTCTTCCTCGTCATCGGCCGAGCCGACGGACGACTGCCCGACCCGGCCCGCGCGCTGGATTCGTTGCTGGAACCGGGCCAGTCACTCACCACCAAGCTCGGGGGCCCGGAGCCGGTGCTCGCCGGGGCTATCGGGCCACACCGCGCCGCACTCTGCGCCGTCGGGCTGCTCCTGCTGCTTGCCGTGGCTGGCGCAACGATCGCCGGTTCGACCTCCCGAAAGGCACAACGCGGCGTACGACGAACGCGGGCTCGGTCCCGACGCGAGCTGCGGTGTCGCTTCGGCCGCAGCCTCCGCATCGCTGCGGTGCTGCTCCCCGTCGGACTGCTGGTCGGCGTCGCTGTCCTGCTCGTGGACCGGGGTGCCACCGCACTGGACCCGGCCTTCTGGACGACCCCCGCGACCGGTGCGAGCGGCGGCGGGGTGCGCGGGCAGATCCTCGGAACGGTGCTGCTGGTGGCCACCGCCGGCGTCATCGCCCTGCCGGTCGGCCTCGGCCTCGGGCTCGTTCTCGGCGAGTACGCCTCGCCCCGTGCCGTGCGGGCCCTGCGCACCGCGACGCTGACCCTCGGTGGCGTGCCGACGATCTTGCTCGGCCTGGCCGGCTACGCGGTCTTCTCCACGGCCTTCGGCTGGGGCAAGTCGTGGCTGGCCGGGGCCATCGTCCTGGCCATCGTCGTGGTGCCAGTCATGGGGCTCACCACTGCCGCCCGACTCGACCAGCTGGCCCCCGAGCGACGGGAAGCCGCCCTCGCACTGGGCCTCTCGCGCAGCCAGGTGGTCCGGTCGGTCCTGCTCCCCCATGCCCGGCCCGCCGTGCTCACCGGCCTGCTGCTGGGGCTCGCGCGGGCCGCCGGCGAGACGGCGCCGCTGCTGTTCACGGCCACCGTCTTCGCCGGCGCCCCGGTGCTGCCGTCCGGGGTCGTCCAACAACCCGTGCAGGCCCTGCCGACGCACGTCTTCACCCTGGCGCAGGATGCTGCCGACCCGACCGCGCTGGCCTCGGCGTGGGGTGCCGCCCTCGTGCTCGTCGTCCTCGCCGGTCTGCTGCTGCTGGCAGCTGTCCCCGCCCGCCGCCGACTGGAGCGCACCGCCATGAGTGACCTGTGAACGCCGCGCTGTCGGTGTCCGACCTCGTCGTGCGGACCGCCGAGCGGGTGCTCGTCGGCCCGGTCACCTTCACCGCGGCGACCGGCACCACGGTGGGGCTGGTCGGCCCCTCCGGCGTGGGCAAGTCCACGATCCTGCGGGCCCTCGTCGGGCTGCTACCGCGGGGGCTCTGGACGGACGGCGAGCTGCGCCTGCTCGGCCAGCGCCTTGACGGAGCAGGGCGGATGGCGGATCTGCGCGCCCGGGCGGTCCTCGTCGGGGAGTCGCCGGTCGTCTTCCCTGGCTCGGTGCTCGACAACGCGCTGTTCGGCCTCCGCCACGTGGTGCGAGCACCGGCCGCGGAGCTCCGCACCCGAGCTCTCGGCGCGCTCGAGGAGGCTGGCCTGCTGGCCGAGGTCGAGGACCGCCTGGGCGACCCCGCCGAGACGCTGTCGGTCGGTCAGCGGCAGCGGTTGTGCCTCGCGCGGGCGCTGGCGCTCGATCCTGTCGTCCTGCTGCTCGACGAGCCGACCAGTGCCCTCGACATCGGCAGCCGGGCCACCGTCGAAGCCTCAATCGAAGGGCTGCGCGGCCGCCGGACCATCTTGCTCGTCAGCCATGATGCCGCGCAGGTGGCCCGCCTCTGTGACGCGGTCGTCGACCTCACCCCCGTCGGCTTCGATGGACAAAACCCGCGCTGAGGGTGCAGAGTCCTGCCCACGCACACCACACTGGGGAGACGCCGCCATGCCCACTTTCATGGACTTTCACGACCACCTCACACTGCCGGACGAGGCCATCGCCTCGATGCGGCAGGCCACTCGCGACGGCGCCGTCGACGAGTTCGGTGTCCGACAGATCGAGCTGTACTACAACGCCGAGGGCAAGGTGTACTGCCTGCTGGATGCACCCGACGCGGAGGCGGTCCGCAAGCACCACGACGCCGTCGAGGTTCCCTGCGGCGAGGTGCACCAGGTCAACACCCTGCTCTGAATCGACTCAGACCGGCTGGAGCAGCTCGGCGGCCAGTGCCGTCATGACCTCATCCACCTGCTCCCAGCCGACCCGCAGCAGGAAGGTGTTGTTGCGGCCATAGGACTTCGAGCCGAGGACGAAGAAGCGCGGCTCCGGGTTGCGCAGCGCGTCGACGCCGGCTGACATCTGGGCGAGGCAGTCGCCGCCGACCGAGCCGAGCAACGTCGCGGCCAGGCTCATGACGCCCTCGGTGGCGTAGCACTCGTGGACCTGGAGCTGCCGATACAGCGACGCGTCACCGACCGCGCCCGTCATCGACACGACGACATCGACGACCACGTCACGGGTCGTGCCATCGGCGAGCGAGAGCAGGGTCACCGCCGTCCGGCCGCCGACGTCGCGCAGGGCTTCGACGACGACACCGGTGACCACCACGGCGCCAGCGACCTCACCCGCCGCGATCTGGCGGGACGAGTCGACCAGTGCCATCCGGTCCGGCAGCGGGTCGTCAGCGACCGCGCCCCACGTGGGGGCGGCGCGGCGGACCGCCCACGTGAAGCGGACCCCGGTGGCAGCCAGGTCGCGAGCCACCGTCTGCGCGCTGTTGCCGGCCCCGACGAGCAGCACGTCGCGGCCGACCCACGACGCGTCGACAGCCGGGATGTCGCGCACGATGCGGTCAGCCAGCGCCCGCTCACCCAGAGCAGGGATGCCACCGTGCCCGGTCGGGTTGGGGTGGGAGTAGGTGCCGGTGGTGTCGATGACGACATCAGCGTGCTCGACGGACTCACCGGCCGGGCTGGAGAGCAGCAGCCGGAAGGGCCGACCGGCCCGCACGTCGGAGCCGATCTCCTCGCTCTTCAGCAGGCCTTCGCGGGCGATCTGCTCGACCCGGGTCGAGAGCCGGATGTCGGGCAGCAGAGCGGCGACCCGATCGAGGTGGGCAGCCAGGTCGGCGCCCGTCGGGCAGCTGTCGGGCTGCGGGACACCGACCTCGGCAGCGGCGCGCGGCGAGACGCTCATCGACCAGGGAGTGAACAACTGCACGTGGCCCCAGCGCCTGATGTGGCCGGCCACGACGGGCGCGGCCTCGTAGACCACCGTCTCCCACCCGCGCTGATGGGCGGCCAGCGCCGCCTCCAGACCCGTCGGACCAGCACCCAGCACCGCGACACGCACCATAGCCAGACCCTAATCTGCGTTGATGAATCGCGACGACTGGCTGACCCTGCTCGGCCTCGCCGACGATGAAGTGCCACGGCTGCTCGTTGTGGAAGGCACCTGGTGGCGGCAGCGAGCCCTCGACACCCGACTGCCCCACCTCACCGACGTCCGCGAGACCGGGATGCCCGACCTGTGGTGGGGGCGGCACGAGGGCGTGCCGGTGGCCTACTGCACCGCCTACGGCTCCCCGCGCGCCGTCGAGCCGGTGCACGCCCTCGGTCTGTGCGGCACCCCGGTGGCCGTGCAGATCGGCTCGTGCGGCGGCCTGCAGCCCCATGTCAGGACCGGTGACGTCGTGCTGCCCACCGCCGCCACGATCGCCGAGGGCACGTCGCGCTACTACGGCAGTACGACGCTGTCGTACGCCGATCCTGGGCTGGTCCGCCGGCTTGCCGACGCTCTAGACCCCGTGGTCCCGCGCCATGTCGGCGCCACCGTGACAACCGATGCCCTGCTCGTCCAGCCCGACGAGCTCGTCGCGGCCTGGGCAGCCGGCGGGCACCTCGGCGTGGACATGGAGACCTCGGCCGTCTACTCGGCGGCGGCGGCCTTCGGGATGCGCGCGGCGGCCGCGCTGTTCGTCTGGGACGAGCTGCCGGGCCGGTCCTGGACCGACGCCTTCAGCGCTGCCGAGCAAGCGGCTCATGCCCGCGCGGGCGGCGCCGTCTTTGCCGCCGCTCTCACCCTGTCGGCAGCCGCGCCGGAGACCGCGACGTGACAGCATGACGGGTGTGGCGACCAGACGATCGACGGTGGACAGCCACGTGATCCTGCAGGCCCTCGCGGAGGACAACAGGGCGGCGATCATGCGCTTGCTGGTCGAGCGCCAACGCGCCGTCAAGGATCTGGTCGGCTTGACCGGGCTCTCCCAGCCCCTGGTGTCGCATCACCTGAAGGTGCTGCGCGAGGCCGGCCTGGTGGAGTCGACGACCTGCGCCAACCTGACGTTCTACCGGGTCCAGGCAGCGACGCTGTCGGAGCTTGCGGACCGGCTGGCCGTGATGGCCGAGCGCGCCGCGGTCACCTCCGCCACCGACTGCTGCTGACGTGACGCGGCGGGTCCCTGACGCGGTTCTGCTGGCCGGGTTGCTGGCGGTCGCATTCGCGTCGTACCTCTGGATGCTGCAGTGGGCCGATCTGCGCGACGGTGGCCCGGCGCTGTCATGGGGCATCCCCGACCTGACCCGCCAGGACCGGCTGGCGGAGGGCTTCCTCAACCCGACCGACTCGCCCCGGACCTTCGCCTGGGAGTGGTTCGTCCTCGGGGCCGGGTGGGGTGCGGTGCTCGGAGCGATCGTGCCGGTGCGGCTGGGTCGGTGGTGGTGGCGGGCAGCACCCTGGCTCTTCGGGGTGCTGCACGTGATCGGCTTCCTGGCGAACGTGTCGCCCTGTTCGACGGACAGCGACGAAGGGGGCGGGTCCTGCGCCTCGCTCGTCGGCGGAGGGCAAGACACCGGCATGCTCGCGACCTTCGTCATGGCGACGCTGCTCTGCGCGGGGATCGCGACGGCCAGGGCCGCGGCCCGCACCCAGCGGGTGCTGGTCGACGCCTGACCTTGTCGGGCCAGCGGTGCGCGTGTCAGGCTCCGGCCCGTGGAGTTCGCACACGACCTCGGTGGCCGAGCCGGGTTCGGCGCCGTGGTGGTCGAGCCGGACGAGCCGGTCTTCCACGAGCCGTGGGAGCGCACCGCCCGCGCGCTGGTCTACGCGGCGGTCATGGCAACCGACAACCCCAACACGTCGGCCTTCCGGTGGTCCATCGAGCGGATGGACCCGAAGCACTACCTGACCTCGAGCTACTACGAGCACTGGCTGACCTCGGCCGCGACCCTGGCCGTGGAGAGCGGTGCCGTCACGCTCGAGGAGCTCGAGGAGCGCGCGGGTGGTCGCTTCCCGCTGTCCCGGCCGGCCGAGGTTCGGATCTCAGCACCTCAGGGGCGTGAGCGATTCGCCATCGGCGACCGGGTCCAGGTCCGGCCGGAGCAATCTGGCGGTCACTCCCGCTGCCCGGCTTACGTCCGTGGCAAGGCTGGCACCGTCGTTGACGTGCAGGGGACGTTCAGCCTGCCGGACGTCGAGGCGCACTCGACGGCGCGAGTGACCGAGGCGCTCTACACCGTGCGCTTCGACGCGGCCGAGCTCTTCGACGACGCAGCACCGTCGACCTGGGTGAACGTCGGCCTGTGGGACAGCTACCTGGAGGACGAGTGAGCGATCGTCACGACGACGCACCCGCGCCGATCGAGCAGCGCGTCGCAGCCCTCGAGGACCTGCTCACCGAGCGTGGCCTGGTGCCGCCGGGGTTCGTCGACGACGTCAACCGCGCCTACGAGAACGACGTCGGGCCGATGAACGGGGCCAGGGTCGTCGCCCGGGCCTGGGTCGATCCCGACTACCGGCAGCGCCTGCTCGCCGACGCCACCGCGGCCATCGCCGAGCTCGGCTTCGGCGGCAACGAGGGGGATCACATGAAGGTGGTCGCCAACTCCCCGACGGTGCACAACGTCGTCGTCTGCACCCTGTGCTCCTGCTACCCGTGGCCGGTCCTCGGCCTGCCGCCCGCTTGGTACAAGGACCCGCCCTATCGGGCCCGCATGGTCCGCGAGCCACGCCTGTTGCTGGCCGAGATGGGGTGCGACGTCCCAGCCGACGTCGAGGTGGAGGTGTGGGACAGCTCTGCCGAGGACCGCTACCTCGTGCTGCCCGAGCGGCCCCCCGGCACCGATGACCTGTCCGAGGACGAGCTGGCCGCTCTGGTCACCCGCGACGCCATGATCGGCGTGGCGCGGCTGTGACCGTGGACATCCAGGGGATGCCCCGGCGCAACGGCGAGCTGGCCTTCGACGCCCCGTGGGAGCCGCGGGTCTTCGGCCTCGCGGCGGCGGTCGTGTCGACGTCCTACGGTGGCGAGTGGGAGCCGTTCCGGCAACGGCTCATCGCGGCCATCGCCGCCGACGAGTCGCGCCCCTACTGGGAGAGCTGGGCCGCGGCGCTGGAGGACCTGCTGCTCAGGTCCGGACTGGTCGACGCCCACGACCTGGCGCGGCTTCCCGGTCGTGCTGACCGATAGTGCTGGTCGCTCAGCGAGCGTGGACGAGCGGCTCGCCGCGGTGGAAGCGCTCGACATCGCTGACCAGCATGTCGGTGTGGTGGCGCACGACGTCGTCGGCCGCCCCGGCCAGATGGGGGGTCAGCAGCAGCCGTGGCGCCCTCAGGAGCGCCGAGTCCGCGGGTAGCGGCTCGACGGCGAACACGTCGAGCGCGGCGCCGGCGAGGTGCCCCGACTCGAGAGCTGCGACGAGCGCCGGCTCCTCGACGATGCCGCCACCTGCGGTGTTGATGACGTAGGACCCAGCCGGCAGGCGGGCGAGCTCGGTCGCCCCGATCAACCCGACCGTGGCCGGCAGCCGTGGGCAGTGCAGGGTGAGGACGTCGGACCCGACGAGCAGCTCGTCGAGGGCGACCGAACCGGCAACCGCCGGGTCATGGAAGGCCACGGCCATGCCGAAGCCGGCGCCGAGCCGCTGCGCGACCCTGGCCCCGATGGCGCCCATCCCGACGATGCCGACCCGCAGCCGGGACAGCTCCGGACCACGGAAATGCAGATACGGCAGCTCGCCGTCGACGTGCCAACCGCTGGACCGCAGGTGCTGCTCCGCGGCCCCGATGCTGCGGGTCATCGACAGCAGCAGGCCCACGACGTAGTCGGCAACCGAATCCGCGTTGCGCCCGGGTGCGAACAGCACCGGGATCCCACGCGCCGCGCACGCGGCGGCGTCGACGTTGACCGGCCCACCCCTCGCGGTCCCGACCAGCCGGAGCTCCGGTACGGCAACGAGCAGCGCGGGCCCGACGACCTCGATCTCGGTCAGGACCAGGGAGCAACCCCTGGCCGCTGCCACGAAGGCAGATTCGTGGAGGACCTGTCGGTTGCTCCCCCAGCCGGCGCGAGTCACCTGGAAGCCGAGTGCCTCGAGCCGGCGTACGCCGGCTGCCGTGATCTCCGCGGTCACCAGGGCCTTCACGCTGAGATCCTCCCGCACCGAACCGCACCGAACCGCAGCGGCCGCTGCAGGCTCTCCGTGACATGCGCCGTCCCCTGCTGCTTGTCCTCGCCCTCGCCCTGACCAGCATCAGCGTGCCGTCGGGCAGCGCGTCCTCGCCGGTCACCCTGCTCAGCACCGTGACCGCCCCAGGGGCGGTGAGCGCGCGACTGGTCGGCCAGGTGCTCTACGTCTCCACCGCGGCGGGGCTCATCACCTACGACGTCCGCGACCCGGCCGCACCGCGCGAACTCGGGCGGCTGCCGCTGCCGGTCTTCCAGAACGAGGACCTCGACGTCGACGGCGGGATCGCGCTGCTCGCCGAGGACATGCCCGTCACGACACCGGACACTCCGGTTGGCGGGCAGTTGCTGGTCGTCTCGGTCTCCGACCCGAGCCGCCCGATGCTGCTGTCCCAGGTGTCCTTGCCAGACGGCGCCGGCCACACTGCGACGTGCCTGCTGGCCTGTCGATGGGCCTACGCCAGCAACGGCAGCACGCTCGTGGCCGTCGACCTGCGTAAGCCGGCTGCGCCCGTCGTACACCGGATCCCGCTACCGCCCGCCAGCGCCAGCATCCATGACGTCGAGGAGGACGAGCGCGGCATCGTCTGGCTGTCCGGCTTCGGAGGGGTGACCGCGCTCGCGATCGCCCCGGTGCGAAGCCTCGGCGCAGCCGTGGCCCGGCGCACGGCCGCGGCCACTCCGTCGGCACCTGTCGAGCTGTCGAGCACGGGTCCAGCGGGCGGCAGCCCACTGACCCGGGTCGGCCTGGCTCACGGAAGCCTGCGTCCGGTCGACGTCGACTGGCGGGGTCCGCTCGGCCGCGGTGATGTGCTGCTCGTCGCCGAGGAGTCGGTCGCCGACGAGTGCGTGGACGGCGGTCGGCTGCACACGGTCGACGTCCGCGGGCTCGCCACCGGCGGCCCGCTCCGGCTCTTGGACAGCGCCGCACCGGTAGACCGCCCGGCCAGCAAGGCGCCGGGCCTCGGCTCGCGCTGCTCGTTGCACTGGTTCGCCACGAGCGGGCCCCTGGTCGCCGCCGCCTGGTTCGGCGCGGGCGTCCGGATCTTCGACGCGAGCGATCCCGCCCGGCTTCGCCAGGTCGGCAGCTACGTGCCGACCGAGCCGAGGACCTGGGCAACCGTGTGGGTGCCGGGCACCCAGATCGTCTACGCGCTCGATCTCAACCGCGGCATCGACGTGCTGCGAGTCGATGTACGCCCGGGCGCTGCAGCGGTCGGCACGACCGACCACCAGCCGCGGGGCGCCACGGTCGCGCGACTCACGGACTCCGGCCGCTGCAGCAGCGACTGAGTCACTCCGGCAAGGCCTGCCGGAGGGCGACGTGCGCGCGGGTCCACCTGGCGTAGGCGTCGTCCCAGAGCGAGCGGTCACCCGCCGGCAGGACGGTCTCAGGCAACCCGGGTCGGTGGGTGTGCGCGCCGACCGCCCGCGCGACGAGATGGGAACCACCCACGACCGCCGCCTGCCCGCCGGCCGACTGCCAGTGCGCGTCACGTCCCAGGACCGCTGCGAGGAGGGCCGGGAGGACCCCATCGGCCGCCGCACCTCCAGCGATGACCACCGCACCAGCGGGCGCACCCAGCACCCGTTCCAGGTCCTCGATGTTGCCGCGGACGGCGAACGCATGCGACTGCACGAGGGCGGCCCGCACGTCCGCCGCCGTCGTGTCGGGACGCAACCCGACCAGCGACGTGGGCGGCTTGCGCTCCCACGTCTCCTGCGACCAGTACGGCGCTGCCGTGACCGCCACGACTGTGCTCGGCCGGTCGAGGACCGACCCGGTTCCGGCCAGGCCGTCCCACCAACCGCTCCAGGTCCCGGGGTAGCCGGCGTTGCCCTCCGCAGCCCAGCGGTCCCCGGCCGCGTGGGTCGACACCCACGGTCGCTCCCACGGGTCGACGACCGGCGCAGCGGTCGCCACCTGGACCGGCGTGCTCGACCCGGCGATGACGGAGATGACACCGGCACCGAGCCCTCCGAGGCCCATGGCCGCCACCTGGGTGTCGCCGCTGCCGGCGATCACCGGCAGCGTCGCGGGCAAGGACCAGCCGCTGCTGAGCTCCCCGACGACAACTCCGGCCTCGACCAGCGGCGCGAGCCGCTCGGTGCCTACGCCGCAGTTGTCCAGCAGCTCGGTCGCCCACGAGCGGCGCGGCACGTCGGCCATCCCCCCCGCACAGGCGTAGGAGGTCTCCGTGACCTGCTGACCCGTCAGCAGCCACAGCACCCAGTCGTGGACGAACAGCACCCGGCGCGTAGCGGCCCAGCGCTCGGGCTCCTCGGCCCGAACAGCCAGCAGCTTTGGCAGCGTCAGCTCGGGCGCCGGCCAGTGCCCGGTGGTGGCGTGCGTCCCGGCGAGCACGTGGGCGTAGGGCCCACCGCGCCGGTCACTGTTGAGGATCCCGGTGCCCAGCGCGACCCCGCCGTCGTCGAGCAGCACGAAGCCCTGCCGCAACGAGCAAACCGTCAGGCCGGCGTAGTCGAGGCCCGGCCGACCGGCCTGCTCGACGGCTGCCGCGAGGGCCCGCCGGCACGCCCCCTCCCATGCGGTCGGGTCGAACTCGGCCCGGAACGGCCCTGGCCGGAGGGTCTGCGTCGGCTCCGACGCGGCCGCGAGGCAGCTGCCCGTCTCGAGGTCGGCCACCCAGGCCTTGACCGCCGAGCCGCCGCCGTCGAGGCCAGCTGCGAGCACCTCAGTGGCCGCCGCGGGCGGCAGCTTCGTTGCCCCGGATCGTCTCGAGGTACTGCGGTGGGCAGACCGTCGTGGTGTCGCCGAGCTGCAGCATGGTGAGGGTGG
>JBKKBU010000045.1:0-9117 GCA_046713755.1 Mycobacteriales bacterium | reverse complement strand
GGCAACCTGTCGCTCGCGGCCTTCCGCAACGCCCGCAGCGGTGACCTCACCAAGACCGACGACAACGTCGTCGCCGAAGGCGTCCGGCTGATCTCCAGCTTCGCCGCCCTCGACCTCGACCCGTCGGGCAACATCTACATGACGTGGGACGACCTCGGTGGCGACGAGCGGCCGGCGGGCATCTACTACTCCTACTCCAAGAACGAGGGCCGGACCTGGTCGCCGGCGGTGCAGGTCGACGACGGCAAGGGAACCGCGATCTGGCCGTGGATCGGGGTCGGGGACGACGGTCGGGCGGCGATCGCCTGGCTGCAGGCCGACACCCGGCTGCCGGACAACAACGGTGAGACCGAGGGCGAGCACGGTTGGCGCATCGTCGGCGCCGTGACGACCAGCGGCCTGGGTTGCGCCGGGTCCGCGACGCCGGTCTTCTCGCGGTCGGTGGCCACCCCCGACGCCGTCCACCGCGGCACGATCTGCCAGTCCGGCACGGTCTGCCAGGCGACCGCGACCGACCGCCGGCTCGGCGACTACATCTCGCTGGACGTCGACAACACCGGTCGCATGTACGTCGGCTACTCCGACACCCGGATCGACGGCGCCGTGTCCCTCCCCGGCTTCGTCCGCCAGGCCGGTGGACCGTCGATGCTGGTGCCCAAGCCCACCGGCACGCAGCCCGGCGCCACCACCGGCCAGCCGCCGGCGGCCGTGGACACCGGAGTGGTGCCGCAGGCGCCACCGCTGCCGGCCACGGGTGCGACGACCCTGCTGCCGGCGCTGGGTGGCCTGGTCCTGCTGAGCCTGCTCATCGCGGGACGCCGCCGACGCGCCACCAGCTAGGAGGGGCGAGCTCGCCGCCCCCACCAGACCCACCAGGCGAGCGTCTGCACCACGAGCGCGAAGCCGAACAGCAGGTCCTCGAACGGCGCGAAGAAGATCCTCCCGTCGCCGACCAGCGGCGGGGTGACCCCGGCCGACGACCCGACCCCTGCCACCGCCGCGTCGTCGTAGAAGACGATGCCGCGGCCGGTGAGGATGCCGTTCGTGACGAGCTGGAAGAACACGATGATGGCGTAGGCGGTCCAAAAAGACCTGCGCAGCAGCAGCCGGGTGCGCAGCACGACCAGGTCGAGGACAGCGGTCGCGGCGACGCCGAGCAGGGCAGCTGTGGTGTACGTCACTCGTCCCCCACCTCCCAGCCGGGCAACGACCCCTTCACCGCGCGGACTGCCTCCAGGGTCAGCACCGCGCAGACCGGGATGACGAGGAAGAACGCGACCTCCTCGAGCGGGACGTTGCCGAACACCACCCCGGTGGTCTGCGCCGGGTCGTAGGCCCAGTGGCCGGCCCGGATGGCAAGGGTGTCCCACACCAGGAAGACGACCAGGACCGGGAAGAGCGTCAGCAGCAGTCGCCGCCAGCGCGCGTAGACCCGGGTGCCCAGCACGACCTCGAGCGGGGCGGTCCCGAGCAGGCAGCCGAGCAGCACCAGCAGGTAGGCGAGCTTCACGGGACACCGTGGGCGAGGCGCGCGGCGAGCCGGGCCGCTGCGGCTCGCGGGTCGGCAGCCTCCGTCAGGGCACGTACGACGACGACCCGGGTCGCTCCGGCGGCGAGCACCTCGTCGAGGTTCTGCTCCGAGATGCCGCCGATGGCGAACCACGGCCGCGCCGTCGGCAGTCCAGCGGCATAGCGGGTGAGCGCGAGTCCGGGGGCAACCCGGCCGGGCTTGGTCGGCGTCGGCCAGGTAGGACCGACGCAGAAGTAGTCGACACCTGGCTCGACGGCGGCCGCCGCGACCTGCTGCTCGTCGTGCGTCGACCGCCCGATGAGCACCTCGGCACCGAGGAGGGCGCGAGCAGCAGCCACCGGCAGGTCGCCCTGCCCGAGGTGCAGCACGTCGGGACCGACGACCGCGGCGACGTCGGCCCGGTCGTTGACCGACCACAGGGCGCCGTGCCGCTCGGCGACCTCGGCCACCACCCCGCACAGCTCGATCTCGCGCTTGGCCTCGATGCCCTTCTCGCGCAGCTGCACCACGTCGACACCGCCCGCGAGGACCTCGTCGAGGAAGTACGCGAGGTCGGGGCGATCCGGGGTGCACAGGTAGAGCCGCGCCTCGGCCAACCGCTCGCGGCGGCCGTCAGCCACCGGCTACTGCCCGGACCAGCTCGAGCCGGTCGCCCGCAGCCAGGACCACCGGGACGGCCTCGGAACGCAGCAGCGCCGTGCCGTTGAGCTCGATCACGACCGAGCCGAGCCGCAGCCCGAGGGACTCCACGAGGGCGGGCAGGGTCGTGCCCTCCGCGATCTCGGACGGGCGACCGTTGACGGTGATCTCCACAACAAGACGAGCCTACGTGCGGGGCGTAGACCAGGCACACACCGGGCATGATCACGGCCGTGGCCACGAATGACGACCCTCGCCCACCCCTCGGCGTCCGGACGGGCAACCGCCTGCTCGGGATCGTGGAGGACGTCATCTACGTCGGCATCGCCGCGCTGCTCGCGGGCGCTGCGCTCGTCGTGCTCGGTCGGTCTGCGATCGAGCTGGTCGACAAGGCCGGCGACAGCAGCACCGACGCGATGCTCGATGTGCTCGACAGCCTGCTGCTCGTCTTCATCCTGGTGGAGCTGCTCTACGCCGTCCGCACCACGATCAAGGAACGCCAGATCGTCGCGGAGCCGTTCCTGATCGCCGGCATCCTGGTCGCCATCAAGGAGATCATCGTGCTCTCGGTCAAGGCGCCCAGCGACTACCTGACCAAGGGGCCCGAGTTCGCCCGGGCGATGACCGAGATCGGCATCCTGGCGGGCGTCGTCGCGGTGCTGTCGGGCGCCGCCCTCGTGCTGCGCAAGAAGGAAGAGGAGCCTCCCGAGAGCGCTTCCCGCCCACCACGGGACTAACGGGCCAGCTAGAAGGCCAGCGCCTGTGCTCGCCGCTTGATCTCGGTGGCGCGGTTCTCGTGCAAAGCCTGCAGCGGGGTCCCTGGCAGCGTGTCGTCCGGGGTGGTCAACCAGCGCAGCGCCTCGTCGTCGGAGTAGCCGGCGTCGCGCAGCAAGGTGAGGACTCCGGAGAAGTGCTTCACCAGCGCCGGCCCGTCGAACTGCTCGGCCGGTAGCGCCAGCACGCCGTCATCGCGCCGCACCGCGAGGAAGGTGCCGTCCTTCACCCGGCTGCGCACCTCGGTGACCGGCACCGACAGCAGATCAGCGACGTCGGGCACGGTCAGCAGCTCCATCCCGCCAGCCTAGTGAGCCGAACGGTCGAACATCGCTGGCAAACGGCGCAACCTTTCGGTGCGCCTGCGCGTCACATCAGCACACACCGGCGCGCGGACGGCGCGCCGCATCACCAGGGGGATCCATGAAACTCGTTCGTCCACTTGTCGCGGCCACCGTCATGGCCACCACCATCACCGCCGTCATCGGACTTGCGGCGCCTGCCTACGCCGCCGCACCGACCAACGACGGGTCGACCGGTGCCACGGCCGCAACCCTGGGGTCCTCGATCATCCAGGACACCAGCGCGGCCACCACCGACGCCCAGGACACCCAGCTCAACGACGCCTGCGGCGCTCCTGCGACGGACGCCAGCGTCTGGTTCTCCTACACGGCAGCCAGTGACGGTGGCGTCGTCGTCGACGTGTCCAGCTCTGACTACAGCGCCGGCGTGCTGGTCGGCGTCGGCACCCCGGGTGCGCTGGAGACGGTCGCCTGCGCTCCCGGCACCACGGCCTTCAGCGCGGCCGCCGGCACCACCTACTACGTCCTGGCCATCGACGACCAGTTCGACGGCGGCGGCAACGGCGGCACACTGAGGATCTCGTTCGCGGCGGCGCCGCCCCCGCCCACGGTCGACTTCACAGTGGACCCGGTCGGACGGGTCAACCAGCGCACCGGCAGCGCGACGTTGAGCGGCTCGTTCACGTGCACCAACGCGAGCTTCCTGGACGCCTTCGGTGACCTGAAGCAGAGCGTCGGACGATTCGTGATCCGCGGCTTCTTCGGCATCTTCGCTGACGGCTCGCAGTGCGACGGGACACCGCAGCGCTGGAGTGCGACGGTGACGCCGGACAACGGCAAGTTCGCCGGTGGCAAGGCAGCAGCCGTGACGTTCACCTTCGCATGCGGGGCCTTCGATTGCGCCGAGGGGTTCGGGGAGCACAAGGTCCAGCTGCGTCGCTGACCCACCCCCGCCCGGGCACCCTGAGCTCGTGCCTGGGCGGCCCGGCGCGCCTGTTACGTCACCGACGAGGGCTACTTCTACAACGGCTGAGCGGCTGCCCTGATCGTGTCGAGCACCTGGGCGCACTGCAGCGACTCCTCGAGCGGCAGCACCCATCCCGGACCACCGGCGATCACTGACGACACCTCTTCGACCATTAGCTGGTAGGCATCGGTCGCCGGCACGTGCACTCGCTCCGTGCTGTTGCCGTCCGACACCCACAGCTCGGTGTCGTCGGTGACCCACGACGTGAACGGCCCGTCCCGGAGCTCCAGCTCACCCGCCGTCCCGGTGATGACCAGCCACTGACCCTCACCCTCGTCGATGCCGGCGCGCAGCTCCGCCGAAGCGCCCGACTCCCAGTCGAGGACCGCCTCGGTCACGAGGTCGACACCGGTCGGGCCGAGCGTCGACCGGGCGGAGACGTCGGACGGCAACCCCTGCCCGACCGCCCACAGCGCCGCCGAGACGGCGTAGTGGCCGACGTCGTAGAGCGCCCCGCCACCCCGACCGGGCTCCAGCCGGTAGTTGCCGGTCGGCACGCCTCCGAAGGTGAAGCCCACGGACACGTGCTGCACCTCGCCGACAACGGGCAGCCGGGCCTGCGCGAGCCGCACCCGGGGGTGCCACCGGTACCACGACGCCTCGACGAGCAGCCGGTCACCGGCCGCGGCCGTCATGGTGCGCACCTCGGCGGCGCTGAGGCCGAGCGGCTTCTCGCACAGCACGTGCTTGCCGGCCTCGAGGGCCGCCAGCACCCAGGGCAGGTGCGCCTCGTTGGTCAGCGAGACGTAGACCGCGTCGACGTCAGGATCGCCCAAAACTTCCTGGTACGACGGATGCACCACTGCTCCACCGAGCGCGGCTGCGCGATCCGGGTCGCGCGCCGCCGCCGCGTGCAGGGCAGCTCCGGAGGCGGCGTGCACCGCGGGGGCGAGCGCCTTGGTCGCGACGAAACCGGCACCGAGGAAGCCCCAGCGGACCGTCACGCGGGCACCCTCAGACCGGCAGCGAAACCGGTCGGCCGCTGTCACGCGAAGAGAGCGTCGCCGCCTGCATCACCGCGATGTTGCGCTTCGAGCCCTCCGGCGTGACCGACATCGGCGCGCCCGACAGCAAGGAGTCGGCGAGCTCGCGGTGGAACGGCTGCGGCGGCGCCGGTGGCACCGACAGCAAGGTCTCCGACGTGCCGCCCGCGCCGTCCGGGGTGAAGACCCGCAGCGCCGCCGGTGAGTCGGAGTGGGCGAGCCGGTCCTCGAGGAGAGTGCCGATGGGCGAACGACCGGTCACCCGCTCGAAGCGCCAGTCGCCGATGAGACCGCCCTCGGTCCCGAGGACGTAGAACTTCGGCTTGAGCGCCGCGGACAGGTCGGAGTGGGTGAACTCCGCCTCGACCCCGTCGACGAAGTGGACGAGCACTCGGCTGTGGTCGGCGTTGGTGACGTCGTGCCAGACCCGCTTGTGGGTCGTCGCCGACACCCATTCGATCTCCTGGCCGAACAGGTCGAGGGCCCAGTCGAGGTAGTGGCTGCCCCAGTCGTAGATCGCGCCGCCGGACACCTCCTCGTCGGAGTGCCAGTAGTTGCACGGGTGGCCGTAGCCACCGATGAAGCTCTCGTAGTGGAAGACCTCACCGAGCTGGCCACTGCGGATCACCCGCTTGAGCGCGAGATAGTCGGCGTCCCACCTGCGGTTTTGGTAGACCGACAGGGACAGCCCACGGTCGGCCGCCGCCGTGATCTGGCGGTCGGCCTCCTCAACGGTGAGGCAGAACGGCTTCTCCACCACGACGTGCTTGCCGGCCTCAAGCGCCCGCAGCGTCCAGTCGGCGTGGGTGTTGGGTGGCGTCGAGACGATGACGAGGTCGACACCGTCGTCGGCCAACAGGGCCTCTGCCGATGCGTGACCGGTGACGTCGGGCGCGAGCTCGCGGGCCGCTGCGAGGCGACGCGGGTCGGTGTCGCAGACGGCAGTGAGCTCCAGCCCCTGCGTCAGCTGGATCGCGGCGTTGTGTTCGTGGCCGATCGCGCCGTAACCGAGCACCCCGACCCGCACCGTGCCCTCGTCGCACACGCCGGCCGCCCGCCGCACGAGGCGGTGAACGATGCGCTGCCAGGCGACGTCGTCGTACGACGCGGTGGTGCTCCCGACGGTGAACAGGCCGGTCCGGGTCGCGGGGCGCCACGTGGCGACCGGGTGATCGGCGAAGGCGACGTTGGCGGTGAGGACGATCTCGACGTCGTCCGCGACCTTCTCGACCAGCGGCCAGCGGTCGCGTAGGTGCAGGTCGCCGGCAAGCCGATCGCCGACGTCGCCCGCGTCGGGTCCGGGCCGGACCCCGCCCTCGTGGACCGGGGTGGCACGACCCAGGACCAGGCCGGCAGCATCGGCCAGCAACGGGTCGGGGCCGACGAGCAGAGCCGGCACGCCGTCGGGGAGTGCCGGCACCGCCCCCACGGCCAGCACCAGGTCAGGGTCGCGGTCGACGAGGACGACACCGGCGCGCTGCAGGTAGGCCGCGAGGCCCGTCAGCGCGTCGCGGTCCGGGGTCAGCAGGAGCACGCGGAGCATGCAGCGAGGTTAGACGGCCTTGAGCGGGACCGCCGGGTCGGCGAGGCGTTCGGTGTCCAGAACATCGCCGTTCGCGATCCGCTTGCGCCCCTGGACCACGTCCCTCGGGCGGTCGACTGCGAGCAGGGCCACCAGTCGTCCGGCGCGCAGCCAGCACGACGTCCAGCCGTCGGCCGCTCCCGGCTCGCCCCGGTGCACGACGGCGTCGGCGCCGGCCGCGTGCCCGGCGTGCTGCAGGTAGTGGGCGAGCTGCTGAGCCCAGAAGTAGGGCACCGGGTCGTGCACCGCGGATCCCCCGAGCAGGTTGGCGGCGGCAACTGACGGGGCGGTGAGCGCGTCATCCCAGTGCTCGACCCGCAACCGAGTGCCGAACCGCGCGGACTCCCACGCGGCGCAGTCCCCGACGGCCACGACGCCCGGCCAGGATGCCCGTAGCCCACCGTCGACGGCGACTCCGCGATCCAGCTCGAGGCCGCTGCCCTCGAGCCAGCCGGTGTCCGGGCGGGCCCCGATGCCGACGACGACGACGTCAGCCGGCAGGTGCGAGCCGTCGGACAGGACCACCCGGTCGGGCTCGACGGACTGCACACCGGTGGCCAGCCGCAGCTCGACGCCGGCCGCGGCGTACCAGGGGATCGTGAGCCGGCCGACGTCGTCGCCGAGGGCGATCCCGAGCGGCGCCGCGCCGGCATCGACGACCACCACCGAGCAGCCGCGGGTGGCCGCGGCGGTCGCCACCTCAGCACCGATCCAGCCGGCCCCGACGACGACCACCCGCGCCCCCGGGACCAGCGCGGCCCGCAGGCGCAGCGCGTCGTCGACGGTCCGCAGCACGCTCGACCCCGCCGCTCCCGGCAGCCCGATCGCCCGCGAACCGGTGGCGAGCACCAACCCGTCGTACGCCACGTCGCCGGTATCGGTCGCGACGGTGCCCTGCCGCAGCGCGGTGGCGACGACCCCCAGCCGCACGTCGACGTCCAGCCGGTCCCACGGGATCTCGAGCGCGGTGTCGTCGAGGACGCCGGCGAGGACCTCCTTCGACAGCGGTGGGCGGTCGTAGGGCAGGTGCGGCTCGGCTCCGAGCAGGACCAACTCGCCCTCGAAGCCCTGCGCCCGAAGCTCTTCGCAGCTGCGGCCGCCGGCCAGCCCAGCTCCCACGACGACGACCCGGTCCACGCGCCGGAGGCTAGCTGCCGGCCGGCGCTGTGCCGTCGGCAAGCGGTGCCGTCAGTGGCGGGTGCCGACCGCCAGGAGGTACTCCTGCCCGTAGCGCGACGGCCCCGGCGCGCCCTTGTCCCACTCGTCGCTGAAGGCGACCAGCGCCGCATCGAGCTCGGCAGTCCGGTCGTGAGAGGCGGCGTTCTTCCGCACGGCGAGGGTCGGCCCGTAGCACTCCTTGAAGTGCTCGATGTAGCCGTGGCGCTCCGGGAAGGCGGTGATGTCCAGCGGCTCGCGCTCGAGGGTCCCGAAGGTGACCCGGTCGCCGAAGAGCTCGGCGAGGTGGGCCTCGCTCCCCCACAGCGGCGCCGGTGAGGCACCGGGCGGCGGCGGGGCTGCGAAGGGCCCCATGGTCCGGAACAGCGAGCCGATCATGCCTTCCGGCGTCCAGCTCAGGAGCGCGATCGTCCCGCCGGGGCGGCACACCCTGACCAGCTCGTCAGCGGCGAGCTGGTGATGCGGGGCGAACATCACCCCGATGCTCGACATCACCACGTCGTACGACGCGTCGTCGAACGGCAGGTGCTCTGCGTCGGCGGTCTCCCACTGCAGCGACACCCCGCGGTCGGCGGCGACCTTCCGCCCGGCGTCGAGCAACTCCGGCGTGAGGTCGCTGGCGGTCACGTCGGCGCCGCGTTCGGCGGCCACGATCGAGGCGTTGCCGGTGCCGGCAGCGACGTCGAGCACCCGCATGCCGGGTCCGATGCCGGCGGCGTCTACCAGCCGAGGGCCGAGCGGCAGCAGGAAGGTCTCGACCATCTTCGGATAGTCGCCGGTCGCCCACATCGCAGCGTGTCGCGCTTTGAGTTCGAGATCCGGATCGGTCGCTGTCATGTGGTGCTCCCAGGGAGTCGGTAAGGCGACGCTGCACCCCAGACGTCGACGCGTCAACCAGGGTGTCGGCTGGCTGACACCCCGACCAGCGGGAAGGCGTCCTTCCAGACCGGCTCGTAGCCGGCCGCCACCAGCATCTGCGCGACCTGCGCGGGCGACCGCTCGTCGCTGATCGCGAACTGCTCCTGCGCCGTCCCTGGCGTCAGGTAGCCACCGGGCTCGGTCGAGGAGCCCGCCGACATCGAGGTGACCGCGATCCGCACCAG
>JBKKBU010000044.1:0-5168 GCA_046713755.1 Mycobacteriales bacterium | reverse complement strand
CGTGGTGCTCACGCAGTACAAGTCGCACTCGCTCGACCGGCACATCACCACGACGTGGCGGATGTCGACACTGCTCGGCAACTACGTCACTCCGGTGCCCGCGCAGCAGCGGCTCGGCCCGCAGTGGTTCGCCGGATCAGCCGACGCGATCCACCAGAGCCTCAACCTCGTGTACGACGACGAGCCCGACCACGTCGTGGTGTTCGGTGCCGACCACGTGTACCGGATGGACCCGGCGCAGATGGTCGAGCAGCACATCGCCAGCGGAGCCGGCGTGACCGTCGCTGGGATCCGGGTGCCCCGGTCGGAAGCCTCCGGGTTCGGCGTCATCCAGACGGCCGCGGACGGTCGCACGATCGAGGCCTTCCTCGAGAAGCCCACGGACCCACCCGGGCTGCCCGACGCACCCGACACCGTCTACGCGTCGATGGGCAACTACGTCTTCACGACGCAGGCGCTGCTCGAGGCCGTCAAGCTCGACGCCGACGACGTCGGCTCGGTCCATGACATGGGCGGCAACATCATCCCGATGATGACCGAGCGCGGTCGCGCCGAGGTCTACGACTTCTCCGACAACGACGTGCCGGGCGCGAGCGAGCGCGACCGTGGTTACTGGCGGGACGTGGGGACGCTCGACTCCTACTACGACGCCCACATGGACCTGGTCTCGATCCACCCGGTCTTCAACCTCTACAACCGGCAGTGGCCGATCCTCACCAGCGCCCCGTCGCTACCGCCGGCGAAGTTCGTCTTCGAGGAGGCCGGCCGCACCGGTCACGCGGTCGACTCGCTGGTCAGCCAGGGCGTGGTCCTGTCGGGAGGCACCGTGCGCAAGTGCGTGGTCAGCCCTGGGGTCCGGGTGCACTCCGGCGCCGAGGCGACCGGCAGCGTGCTGCTGCACGGCGTCGACATCGGGCGCGGCGCGCACGTGCAACGGGCGATCCTCGACAAGAACGTCGTGGTCGAGCCCGGGGCGCAGGTCGGGTTCGACGTCGACCGCGACCGCGAGCGGGGCCTGACGGTCACCGATGCCGGCGTCGTGGTGGCGGGCAAGGGCTTGTTCATCCCGCGTTGACCTCACGTCGCCTTCACGCGTCGGTCGCTAGCGTCCATCACATGCGAGCGACTCCCCTTGTCCTGGCCGCCGCGCTGGCCCTGACCGCCTGCTCGGCTGACAAGCCGGACGGCAAGGACATCGACGGGATCCAGGTCGTGACCATCGACCTGACCGCCGCCCAGCGCCACACCACCGACCGGGTGACCTACGACCGGACGCCGCCGGCTGGCGGGCCGCACTGGCCGGCGCAGGCGCCGGTGGCGCCAGGGGTCCTCGGCTGGCTGCGATGTGGCGTGTACGACGAAGCAGTCCCGGCCGAGTTCGCCGTCCACTCCCAGGAGCACGGCGCGGTCTGGCTGACCTACCGCACCGGCGCCCCCGCTGCCGACCTCGCGACCTTCACGCAGCTGGCCGCCATCCGGCCGGACTACGTGATCATCTCGCCCTATGCCGCCCAGCCCGGGGCGTGGATGGCCTCGACCTGGGGTGCCCAGCTCGCCGTCGACCGGCCGGACGACCCCCGACTGGCGGAGTTCACCCGGCGCTATGCCGGTGGGGGGCAGGGCGGGGAGAAGGGCGCGGACTGCAAGAGCGGCGCCTTGCCGGTCGACGCCGAGGCAGCCCTGGCGAAGGCGGCCCAGCCGGCCGTCTCGGCGAGCCCGTCCTGAGGGTGGGCGTCAGGCGCTGACGGCGGGGTGGCGCAGCCGGGTGGTCAGGGTGCCGGGGTCGAGCTCGGCTGCTTCGGTGGTGGCCAGCCAGTCGAGCAGGACGGCGGCGAGCCGGCCGGGCTCGGTCAGGTGTGGGAAGTGGCCGCTGCGCTCGAAGACCTCGAGTCGGGCCGACGGCACTGACGCGCACAGCGACCGGCCGTGCTCGACGGGGATGATCGTGTCGCGCGCCCCCCACACGACCAGCAGCGGCAGGTCGGCGGCGAGGTAGAGGCGGTCGCGGGCGTCGACCCGCTGTCCCTTGACGTCGAGCACCGAGCGGGCGGTGTGGATGAAGGCCTCGCGGGTGGCCTTGTCGCCGAGGGACGCGAAGCCGACCAGCGACTCCGCGAGCCCGGCCGGCACGGTGACCCCGACGCGGTTCAAGCCGCGACCCAGGAAGCCACCGGCAGCGCGGACCCACGAGCCAGCGATCAGCGGGAGCACCAGCTCGGAGCCGGGCAGTGTCGCGGCCCGCAGGAACGGCGAGACCTCGGGCCCGAGGCCACCGGCGTCCACGAGTGCCAACCGCTCGACCCGCTCGGGGAACTGGTAGGCGAACTGCATGGCGATGCCGCCGCCGAGGGAGTGGCCGACGAGGGTGACGCGGTCGTGCCCCAGCGCAGCCAGCAGGTCGCGAATCCCGCAGGCATGCGCGCCCAGGGAGTAGTCACCGCGGGGCTTGGCGGACTCGCCGTGGCCGAGCAGGTCGAGCGCGATCACCCGGTGGGTGTCGCCGAGCACCGACATCACCTGCTCCCACTGGCGGGCCCGGGAGGCGATGCCGTGCACGAGGACCACCACGGGTCCGCTGTCGCCGGTGATGGCGTAGCGGACCAGGTGGCCGTGGACGGGGAGCTCGTCGTAACGCACGTCAGCCATGGCTCAAGTGTTACCCGTGGTAACACCGATGACAACGTGACGTGCGTCCCGCTTGACAGATGCGTCGCATCGCCCGACTGTTACCGGCGGTAACACCCCTGACCCGAGGAGTTGCGATGACTGCGCTCGACGAGCGGCCGGCGGTCGTCCTGCCGGCGTTCGGGGACGCTGAGGGCACCGGCCACCGGATCGACTCCTTCGAGGGAGTGACCACGCGGGCGTCGTACGGCGCGCAGCTGCGGCAGGTGCGGGCAGCGGCGGCCGGCTTCCGGCGGGACTTCGCTGCCACCGGTCAGCCGGACAGCGTCAGCACCCACGACCTCATCACGCTGCCGTACCCGACCCGGTTCGGCTTGTGGCGCGCGGCCCTCACGCCCTCGCCGTTCCTGGCCATCACCAACCGGATGCTGGTCGTGCGGTGGATGGAGGGCGGCACCCGGAAGACCCTGCTGTTCGAACCCAGTGACCACGAGCTCGGGCAGGCGACGCCGTTCTTCCGCGATCTCGACGCCAAGACGCCCGGGCCGCTGCAGGACCGCCTCGTCACCCGGCACGGGACGGCCTTGAGCCACCTGGCCGCGCTCGGGATCGCCCCCGAGGAGGTCGACTACCTCGTCTTCGACCACCTGCACACCCAGGACGTCCGGCGCCTCGTGGGCACGACCACGCCGCAAGCGGACCTGGGCGGCGCCGTGGTCGAGCCGGCCTTCCCGAACGCCACCCTGCTCGTCCAGCGCGAGGAGCTCGAGGCGCTCGCCGACCTCGGCCCGCTGCAATTGCCCTGGTACCAACCTGAGACCTACGCCGATCTCCGCCCCGACGCGGTGCGGGCCGTCGACGGCGACGTGCTCCTCGCACCCGGGGTCGCCCTGCTCGCCACCCCTGGTCACACCCTGGGCAACCAGACGCTGGTGCTCAACACCAGCACCGGCATCTGGGCGGTCAGCGAGAACGTCATCGCCGTCGAGGCGATGGTGCCGGAGCACTCGACGATCCCCGGCGTCGCCCGCAGTGCCCGCCACTGGGGCCGCGAGGCGATCCTCAACGCCAACACACCCGAGGCGTTGGCCGACCAGTACACCTCGATCATCAAGGAGAAGGCGATCGTCGACCGCTCGACCCGCGATGGTCGCTTCCCGCAGTTCCTTCCCTCCAGCGAGCTCACCCCGAGCCGGTGGTTCCCGGGCACCAAGCCCACCTTCACGCACGGCCGCATCGACCACAGGAGCGCATGACATGCCCGGCTTCACGCTCGAGCTCACCGAGGACCAGCAGACGCTCCAGAAGTGGCTGCATGAGTTCTCCGAGACCGTCATCCGCCCCGTCGCCGCCGAGTGGGACGAGCGCGAGGAGACCCCCTGGCCGGTCATCCAGGAGGCCGCCAAGGCCGGCATCTACTCCCTCGACTTCTTCGCCTCGATCTGGGGTGACGAGTCCGGGATCTCCCTGCCGATCACGATGGAGGAGATCTTCTGGGGGGACGCCGGCATCGGACTGTCGATCGTCGGGACCACCCTCGGCGTCGCGGGCATCCTGTCCAACGGCACCCCGGACCAGCTCGGCGAGTGGATCCCACAGTGCTTCGGCAGCCCCGACGACATCAAGCTCGCGGCCCTGGCCGTCTCCGAGCCCAATGCCGGCTCTGACGTCTCGTCGATGAAGACCCGCGCGGTCTACGACGAGAAGACCGACGAGTGGGTGCTCAACGGCGTCAAGACCTGGATCACCAACGGCGGCATCGCCGACGTCCACGTCGTGGTCGCGGCGGTCGACCCGGCCCTGAAGGCGCGCGGCCAGGCCTCCTTCGTCATCGGCCCGGACTCCAAGGGCAAGGGCCTGTCGCAGGGGCAGAAGTTCAAGAAGCACGGCATCCGGGCCTCGCACACCTCGGAGGTCATCCTCGACGACTGCCGGATCCCCGGCAGCCAGCTGCTCGGTGGCAAGGACAAGCTCGACGGGCGGCTCGCCAAGGCTCGCGAGCGGATGGCGGCGATCGAGCGCGGCGAGTCGGTGCAGACCGTCCGCGAGAAGGGCGGCCAGGCCGCCATGGCGACCTTCGAGGCGTCCCGGCCCTCGGTCGGCGCACAGGCGGTCGGCATTGCCCGGGCGGCGTACGAGTACTCCCTCGACTACGCCAAGACGCGCGAGCAGTTCGGTCGGCCGATCATCCAGAACCAGGCCATCGCGTTCTTGCTCGCCGACATGAAGACCAAGCTGGACGCGTCGCGGCTGCTGGTGTGGCGGGCGGCGTGGATGGGTCGCAACGGGGTGCCCTTCACCGCCGGCGAGGGCTCGATGTCCAAGCTGTTCGCGGGGGAGACCGCCGTCGACGTGACCGAGAAGGCCATCCAGATCCTCGGTGGCAACGGCTACACCCGCGAGTACCCCGTCGAGCGCTGGCACCGCGACGCGAAGATCTACACGATCTTCGAGGGGACCAGCGAGATCCAGCGCCTGATCATCAGCCGGGCGATCAGCGGGCACCAGATCCCGTGATCCGGTCGCGGTGCTGCCCGTGAGCC
>JBKKBU010000043.1:0-10522 GCA_046713755.1 Mycobacteriales bacterium | reverse complement strand
TCCCGGTCTTGCCTGGGACCTTTGTGTACCCTAGGGGGTATCTGGCACAGGTCAGAATGCGGCGAGGAGGTACGTCAAGGTGGATGCGTGCAGCGCGACGACCTGTGCCTGGTCCAGGGAGCGGGTCTTGTTCCTGCTCGCCGGGACGGTCACTCTGCTCAGTGCAGCGCTGGCCGCGGTGGTGTCACCGTGGTTCCTGCTGATGACTGGCGCAGTCGGCGCGAACCAACTGCTCCTGGTGGCCACCGGCCGATGCCCCGCGTCGCTGCTCGTGGATCGAGTGCTGGCTCGACAACGGAGCACCGTCCGGCCGTGACCGAGTCGATCGGTGAGCCAGGCCCACGGGACCAGCGGGCGACGGCACGTCCCCGGGGCAGTCGAGCGCCCACTCGACGCGTCGGGATCGGCGTTGCCGCGGTCGCGTCCCTCGTGGGCGCGAGCAGTGCGGCGGTGTTGGCGCGGCGAGCGCTGGTGCGGCAGTACGGCGTGCCGCCGCACCGAAGGGGAGCAGAACTACCGAGAGGTGACGCGGTAGATGCGGTGGAGCTGCTCGGGCCGGGCGGCGCGACCCTTCGAGCCTTGCTCCTGCGATCCCCGGGGGCCGTGGGCACCGCGCTCGTCCTGCACGGATGGGGCGGCAGCGCCCTGGACATGCTGCCCCTCGGCGAGCTACTGCGCGAGGAGGGACTCGACGTAGTGCTGCTCGACGCACGCGCCCACGGCCGCAGTGACGACGTCCCCCTCACCTCGATGCCGGCGTTCGCCGACGACCTGTCCGCGGCCATCTCGTGGTGGCGAAAGGACTCCGGGCTGGCCGGTGAGCGATTGATCTTGGTGGGGCACTCAGTCGGGGCAGGAGCGTGCCTGCTCGCCGCCCAGCAAGCTCCCGTGGTCGATGCGGTCGTGGTGCTGGCGAGTATGGCCGACCCGCGGCGGGTGATGCAGCGGGTCCTCGTCGGTGCCGGTCTGCCACGCGGCCTTACCGCGTTACCGCTACGGGTGGTTGAGGACCTCGTCGGGCGCCGGTTCTCGTCCTTCGCCCCGCTGGAAGTGATCCGCACTCTGGATCTACCGCTGGTGATCGTCCACGGTCAGGACGATGCGACCATCCCGGTGGCGGACGCCTGGCTGCTCGCGCGCGCCGCGCCGCACGCGGAGCTCGTGGTCGTCCCCGGGGCCGGCCACAGCGACGCAGTCGTCGTCTCGGCCCTCCGAGCACCCTTGCGGAGGCTGCTGGGACGACTGGGGACGGCCGGCGGCGCGGGGCCGAAGTAGGCGCTGCGTGGGCGATGACGGTCAGTGCAGCGCGAGCAGGAGCTGGGCCGCGGTCGCGGCTCCGGCCGGCCCGTCCGGAGTTGCGAACGGCCGACAAGACAGACCGGCGCAACCGTCGAAGTACAGCAGTCGCACCCGGCGCACGACCTGCATGCGCGCTGTCGTCACAGGTGCGCTCAGCACACGAAGCACGTCAGGCTCGTCCAGACCGCGAAGCCCGCGCTGCCGGCGAGCCCCAGCAGCCCGGGGACCGGCAAGCTCCCGCGTTCGTGGCCGTCAACATGGATGTCCACGCCGCGCCTGTCACCGGGGACGGCCGGCTCGCCGGGCGTAGACGGCCTGTGGACGCCCATGGTCCACCCGATCCGGACGCGGTTGCTCGGGGCTGCTTCGGGGCGGTCCAGTTCGGGCTCCTCGAGGACGACGACGCCCATGCTGCCCCCGGTTCGTCCGACGTATGAGATGTCCGTACATGAGGCGGGTGCCGCCGGCCGGGCAAGTCGCAGGTGTCCGGCTCGGACGTGAGAGTTCGGGGACGTCTTCCCCGGCGAACTGGTGCTGGTTCAGCACCGCGACCTGGAGTGCCGCCCTGGAGTTCCGATGAACGCCGGCTGCTCAGTCCTCGCACGGTTGGGTCGGCATCGCCAGCGTCACCCAGTCGTGCATCCCACCGCGGTAGTAGGCCAGCGAGCCCGGCGGGTAGCCGTCGCCGAGCAGCTGCCGAATCGCCTCCGGGGACTGCGGACATTGCGGTCCGTTGCAGAACAGGATCGACAACCGACCTCGATCCAATTCTCCCGCGCGGGCGAGAATCTCGTCGTGCGGCAACAGCACCGATCCAGGGATCGTCTGGCCGCCGAAGGAGCCGCGGGTCCGGCAGTCCACGGCAACCGCCCCTTGCTCGAGCAGCCGGACGAGCTCAAGCTCCCCGACGGTAGCAACGCCAGCCGCCGCCTCGAGACCTTGCACCTCGCCCCACGTCGTGTCGACGGTGACGGCGTCGGTCTCGCCCTCGGCCGACCACGGCACACTGCGGGGCGGCTCGGTGCGGGTGCGCTGCTGTCGCCTCATCGGTTGCTCCTCAATCGCACAGACGTTGCCGGACGGCGACGTAGGCACTCAGGCCGGCGAAGAACAGCGTCCACCACACCGGCTCGGTCAGCTGCAGCGGCCAGGTCGGGCCCGCGGCGACCACGATGCCGATCAGGGCCAGGCACAGCAGCGCCTCGTGCTTGATCCGCGCTCGCATTAACGAGCCTGCGACGCCCAGCACAAGAAATCCCAGCAGGTCCCCGACGACGCCACGCGCGAGATACGGAAACCCGCCTACGACGTACGCGGCACTGGAGACGACACCGGCGAGCGCGGTCGTGGCCGCTTGCCATCGTGACAACGCGAACCGGCGCGTCATCGCCCGGCTCAAGGCGTTGCTCGTACTAGAGGCGGCCATGCGCCTCTCGTACCCACTGAGTCACGTTGCACTGCCCGCGGGGTGTGACGAGCGCCGGAACGGGGGTAGTGCCCCGTGAGGGATACATACCACTGGAGGTATTCATGGACTACGGGACCACGATCACGACTCAGCTCAGTTTCGAGGAGGCGGTCGAGCGGACCAAGACCGCACTGGCGGACCAGGGGTTTGGGGTGCTGACCGAGATCGACGTCCAGGCGACGCTGAAGAAGAAGCTGGACCAGGACATGGAGCCGTATCTGATCCTGGGTGCCTGCAACCCACAGCTCGCGTCCCAGGCACTGGCGGTCGAACCCGACATCGGGCTGCTGCTGCCGTGCAACGTCGTGGTCCGCCGTGAGGGCGACAACACGGTCGTCCAGGCCCTGGATCCGCAGGTAATGGTGACGGTTCCCGGCAGGCCGGAGCTTCAGGGTGTCGCGGACGAGGCTGCCAAGCGTCTCTCGGCAGCCCTGGAAGCCGTCGCAGCAGGATGACGCCCATCGACCTGGTAGGCAGCCAGCCCGGTCGGCTGCTCCGCGTCGCCGCGGGGGCCGGCATCATCACCGTCGGCCTGCGCCGCGCGGACAACCGCGGCCGGGCGTTCGCCGCCTTCGGCCTCGTACCCTTGGCTGCCGGTGCCGCAGACGTCTGCGTGCTCGGTCCGTTGGTCCACGCTCCGCTGCGCGGCCAGGCCTTCCGCGAGCATCGTGCTCGGCAGCGACATCTCGGGTGAGGACGCGCCAGTCCAGCCGACCCGGTCCCGTCGCGCCACCAGGAGCCCTATGAGCACGCCGCCCGTCGTTATCGTCGGCGGGGGGCACAACGGCCTTGTTGCGGGCTGCTACCTCGCGCGCGCCGGTCAGCGCGTACTGGTCCTGGAGGCGGCCGACAAGCTAGGCGGCGGGTCCCGCACCGACGAGACGATTCCCGGCTATCTGTTCAACACCCACTCGGCTGCGCACAACATCATCAACATGACCTCGATCCCGGCCGAGCTCGACCTGGCCGGCGCCGGTCTCGAGTACATCCCGATGGAGCCGTTCGCGACCGGGTTCTTCCGCGACGGCCGGATCGTGCGTTTCCATCGCGACATCGAGCAGACCGTCGCCTCCATCGCCGAGCACGACCAGGCCGACGCGGCGGCGTACCGGGCGTTCATGCACAAGGCCGTGCCCCTGGTGAAGACCGCCGTCACGGGTCTGGAGAGCGGCTCGAGCGCCGGCGGCGTGATCAAGGCAGCAGGCAGCAAGATCTGGCCGCTCCTGCAGGGGCTCAAACGTTCCGGTGGTCCCCTCGGACTGATGCACGACCTCGTCACCCCGTACGGGTCCCTGCTGGAGAACGTGCTGCGCTCGGACCTAACCCGCGCACCTATCGCGTCCTTCGCCAGCCACAGCTCCGCCGGTCCGCACCAGCCCGGCGGCGCGTTCTTCGTGTACTGGCAGGCGGCCTACCACCTGTTCGGGCAGTGGCACCCGCGCGGCGGCTCCCAGGCCCTCACCGACGCGCTCGAACGCCGGCTTACCGGCTGGGGCGGGCAGGCCCGCACGGGTGCGCTCGTCGAGCGCATCGACGCCACCAGCGGACGGGCGCGAGCCGTCGTCCTGCAAGGTGGTGAGCGGATCGACGCCAGCGCGGTCATCACCGCCGTCGACGTGCAGACGGCACTGCTCGACCTGCTCGACCCACCGCTGTCCGGCGACGCGGGCCGGGAGCTGGCCGCGGCGCACCGGGGCAACGCCGTCCAGCTCGTGGTGCACCTCGCCACCGACAAGCTGCCGCCCTATCCCGGCGCTCGCGCAGGAGACTGGAACGGTCTGCAGTCGCACGTCGACCACATGGACCAGCTCACCAAGGGGTTCCTGGCCGCCGAAGCCGGCCATCTCCCCGACCCGCCGCCGACGTACTGCTTCACGCCCAGCGTGTACGACGACAGCCTCGCCCCCGCCGGGCAGCACACCGTCTATCTCGCGTGTCCGAGTGCGCCGTACGACGTCATCGGTGGCTGGGAAGGGCAGGCCGAGTCCTTCGCCGATGCGATGGTCCAGCAGGTCGAGGAGCACGCGCCCGGCTTCACCGACAGCATCCTCGCGCGGACGGTGCGTACTCCGACGTTGATGGCTGAGGAGCTCCGCTGGCCGGGCGCGCACCCGATGTACCTCGACATCAGCCTCGACCAGCTCGCCTTCATGCGACCCACCCGCAAGCTCGCCGGGCACACCGTCCCCGGAGTGAACGGCCTGTTCACCTGCGGCGCGTCGACCGCTCCCGTCGGCGGCATCGCCGGCAGCAGCGGCAAGGCTGCCGCACTGCAGGCCCTCAAGGGGCTGCCCGCGGCCCGCTGAGGAGGAACCGTGCCGCAAGGATTCGGCCGGTTCGCGCTCGCTGTGGACAGCGCCGTCGACGACCTGACCATGGATGGCATCGACCGCCCCCGCGACCGCCGTCGGCTTGCCGCTCCACTACGACTTGCACGCCTACATCTGGAAGGCGAACCCGGACGGCGTCTTCCACACCGACAACCGCAAGGTCACCTGCTAGTCGCACGCGGCGGCGCTCCTGGGTGACCCACGGTGCCTCAGGGGAGCTGCTGTGCTGCGGGGAGAAGGAGCGGGGCGCCGCACCTCAGGCGTTGCGGTCCCTGATCGACTGCAGGCGGGTCCTGGTCGCCGCCGTCAAGGCCGGGTCGGTGGGCGTGGGCCAGCTCTTCACCTCGGCTGCCGTAACGGTGAAGAACCGGTCGAGCTCCTCCAGCAACCGCGTCGTACCGTCGATCGCCGTGGCGACCGCGTGCAGGCGCTCCGGATACATCAGCCGCCCGCGGAACTCGCGACGGTCACCGGGGCCACCCACCCCAGCCTCAAGGAGGGTCAACGGCCCGCCGTCTTCCAGGTACTCGTCGACGATCTCGAGCATCTCGTCGAGCATCTCGTCGAGCATCGAGCGGGCGGCGGCAGCGGTGGTCTGCATTGCCGCACCGAGGTCCTCGGCGCGGCCGCTGTCGGCGTAGAAGGCCCGAAGGATTCCCTCGACCTGCAGGTTCGGCGTCGCGGGCTCGCTCGCGAGCCACTGCCGCAGGGCACGGCGACCAGAGCCCGTGATGGCGTAGCGCTTGCGCGTGCGCTTGCCGGCCGGCTCCTCGGTCACGGTGACCCAGCCCAGCTCGACGAGCTGGCGCTGCTCCCTGTAGAGGTGCCCCTCCGAGGTGGGCCAGACGTAGCGCAGGCTGCGACGCACTTGCTGGGTGAGCTCGTAACCCGTCCAGGTCCGAGTAGCCAGCATGCCGAGCACCGCATACGTCGTGGGGGTGGCGGCCATGCTTGCAGACTACTCGCATTGTGAGTAGTCTGCCGCAGACAGGAGGTAGACCATGGGAATCGGCACGCTGCGTTGTCACGTCGTCGACGTCGAGGACCTACCGGTAGCGGAGGCTTTTTACGCTGAGCTGACGGGTCTGCCGGTGATTCCGTCGCCGATCCCCGGCCGCTACTCCTATCTCGGTCAGGCGGACCCCTGGCGACACAAGGTGATCTTGCACCGCGTCAAGACGGCCAAGGGGGCGGCAGCTAACCGCTCGCACATCGACATCTCGGTGCGAGACGTTGACCTGGCCATCGGCCAGATCGAGGGCATTGGCGGCACCCTCAAGCGCGCCCCGAGCATCTACCCGCGGCCGGGTTCCTTCGAGGGCGAGCCACCCCTCATCGACTGGGCGGTGATGCAGGATCCCTTCGGCAACGAGTTCTGCCTGGTGACCGTGCTCTCGGACGACCAAGTCCGGGGCGTCGAAGAGGCAGCACAACAGGGGCACGGCGACGACCACCACTGGCGGGTAGCAGCAGGCTGCGCCGCCGCAACTCAGGAGTGACAGCCATGGCCATACCGATCCACGAATTGCCTGTCGAGATCTCCCAGGGTGAGCTTGAGACGCGCTACGCCGAGTTCGGCGACATGGCGATCCGGCACGTCCGACTGCCTGCAGGGACGGATATGTCGCCGGTTCTGCAGGGTTTGCCGGGCGACCGCTGCCCGAGCCCGCACTGGGGAATCGTTCTCGAAGGCTCGATCCACATGCAGCACCTCGATGGGTCCACGGAGACTGCGCGAGCCGGCGAGGTCTACCACTGGCCGGCCGGGCACACCGGCACCACGGATGAGCCAGTCGTCTTCATCGAGGTGGGTCCGGTCGCCGAGATGCGCCAGTTCGGCGAGCACGCGCGCAAGATCTTCGCTTAGCAGAAGCCGACCTAGGTCGCCTTGACGCGTAGCCCTGCGCCGCTCGTCCGCTCGCGATGTCGGCCGGCGGGATGCGACCAGGCATGCCGGTCTCGGGCTTGTCGCCGTGGCACGCGGTCACCTTAGGAGTTGGGGAAGCTACCGGCGGCTCGGCGGTCAGGGCTGAGAGGTGACTGCCGGGACGACGAGGAGTGCGGCCGACACGGCGGCGAGGCGAGCGGGGACGACCGGCACAGGACCTCCAGGGTCAGCCGAGCCTACGCGCGCCCGAGGCCTGTTGACCGCGTCTCGGAGCGGCGCGCTTGCGCTTCGAGCACGTCGAGGGCGGGCATGGCTCCGGTGATGTCGTCAGGCCATGCCTCGACGGCGCGTTGTGCCCAGTCGGTCCAGCGCTCGACCATGATGTCGAACTCCTCGAGGAACTGTCCGCACAGGACGAGCCAGGGCAGGCGCTCCGGGAAGGCCCCCTCGCCGTCGAGATACGTCCTCGCGATGCCGATGCTGTCGCGGTGCTGCTCGTCGCTCCACGCGCGCACGCGATCGAGCGTCTCGAGGATGTCCTGCTTGGTCCCGTGCTCTGCGTAGAAGAGCTTGACGAGCGCTTCGAATTCGAGCACTGGACCGGCCGCTGGCGCAGGCACCCACGCCGCCATCGCGCGCCGTCCCTTCGGGGTGATGGAGTACACGGTCCGAGGACGGTTGCCCGTCGACTGCTTCGCGGCCCGGGCGAGGCCGTGCGCGACAAGCTTCTTGGGTTCCTCGTAGAGCTTGCTCTCGGCCCGGGGCCAGAACTGGCCGAGGGCGCGGCGCATCTGCTGTGCGAGCTCGTAGGTCGTCCAGGGCTTGACCGCGAGGAGGCCGAGGATGGCGTACGAAGTGGTTGTCAACGCCGGTGGTGTCGAACGTGGCATCTTGACATCCTCCCTTTGGGCGTATTGTAATGCTCCCTATGGGAGCATGCTCAGCAACGAAAGCCACAGTGGGTAGCGAGGTGGTCAACACCGCACAGGCCGACGCGTGGGATGGCCACGAGGGCGATGCGTGGACCGAGCATGCCGACCGCTACGACCGAGCGAGCGGCCGAATCTGGCACCGTTTCAGTGAGGCGAAGCTCGTCGGCCACGATGATCGCGTGCTTGATGTGGGGTGCGGCACCGGGGGACCGACGCGCGACGTCGCCCGGCTCGCCGCCGCCGGCGAGGTGACCGGGATCGACCTCTCGCGGAAGATGCTGGAGCTGGCGCGCAAGCGCAGCGCCGACGAGGGGCTCGGCAACGTCACGTTCGCCCGCGGGGATGCCCAGGTGATGCGCTTCGAGCCGGCATCGTTCGACATCGCGATGAGCTCCTTCGGGGTGATGTTCTTCAACGACCCGGTTGCCGCGTTCACCAACGTCGGCACGGGACTGCGACCCGGCGGCAGGTTGGCGTTGCTCGCGTGGCGGACGCTCCCGGAGAACGACTGGCTGATGTCGCTGCGCGGCGCGCTCGCCGTCGGCCGGGAACTGCCCATGCCGCCGCCGGACGCGCCCACCCCCTTCTCGCTGGCCGACCCTGACCGGGTCAACACGATCCTGGGGTCCGCCGGCTTCCACGACGTCGAGCTGCAACCGATCGACGAGCCGATCGACCTCGGCGAGAACGCAGCTGACGCCACGGCCTTCGCGAAGACGATGGGCATCGTCGATGGTCTGACCGATGGTCTCGACGGCGAGTCGAGGAGCCAGGCAATGACGAACCTCTCGCGACTGTTCGAGGAGCGGGAGACGGCCGACGGGGTGCTGCTGCCCTCTGCTGCTTGGCTCATCACCGCACGCAGGCGCTAGCGAGTGCAGTTCAGAAGGGGTCTCGCTGCGGCGGGGCCCCTTCTTGATGCCCGGACGCTCATGAAATCGACCCCACTGGCCTAGGTGCGACGATGCGAGGACACCACGCACGAGGAGAGCAGTGAGCAGCACCATCGAGCCAACCGTTCCTGCGAGAGTGGCAAGTCCCGCTCCCGCACCAGAGCCAAGCAGCGCCGTCGGCCGCTGGTTGCTCGCCGACCGGGTGCAACCGATCGGACTCGAAGCCGACGAGAGCCACGCTGAGCCGCAGGCATGGTGGAAGGTCATGTGCCTGACCGGCGTGGACTACTTTTCCAGCCTGTCCTACCTCCCCGGGATTGCCGTGCTCACCGCCGGCGCGGTCTCTCCGCTCGCCACCGCGCTGATCGTGCTCCTCACACTGGGCGGAGTGCTGCCGATGTACCGCCGCGTCGCGGCCGAGAGCCCTCACGGGCAGGGCAGCGTCGCGATGCTGGAGAATCTCCTCCCCTTCTGGCGTGGCAAGGTCTTCGTGCTCGTGCTGCTGGGGTTCGTTGCGACCTCCTGGATCATCACGATCACGCTGTCGTCCGCGGACGCCACCGTCCACATGATCGAAAACCCGTTTCTCCACGACGCGCTTGCTGGCAAGGCCGTGCTCATCACGATCGGGCTGCTGCTGATCCTGGGCTTCGTGTTTCTCCTAGGCTTCAGCGAGGCGGTGGTGGTCGCCATCCCGCTCGTCGCGATGTTCCTGCTCCTGAACGCCGTCGTCGTCGTGGCCGGCCTCGCCGACATCGCCAGCGACCCCGACCTGCTCTCGAACTGGACCGACCGGCTCACTGCTGACGGAGGCGGCTTCGGGGACCTCGCCCAACCTGCCCTCGTCGCCTTTCCGTTACTCGTCCTTGGTCTGAGCGGCTTCGAGACCGGTGTGTCCATGATGCCGCTGGTCGCTGCCGAAGGGCAGGACGCCCAGGAGCGCACGGCCTCGCGTATCCGCAACACCCGCAAGCTGCTCACGACCGCGGCGCTGATCATGAGCGTGTACCTACTCGCCACCAGCTTCATCACCACGGTGCTCATCCCCGAGCGCGAGTTCGAGGAGGGAGGCGAAGCCGCCGGGCGTGCCTTGGCCTACCTCGCGCACGAGCAGCTGGGTGAGGGGTTCGGGACCGCGTACGACATCAGCTCGATCCTCATCCTGTGGTTCGCCGGAGCCTCCGCGATGGCGGGTCTGATCAACATCGTGCCGCGCTACCTGCCCTCTTACGGGATGGCTCCTGAGTGGAGCCGCGCGGTCCGTCCGGTCGTCCTCGTGTACACCGCTGTCAGCATCCTGCTCACGATCGCCTTCGATGCCGATGTCAACGCACAAGCGGGTGCCTACGCCACCGGCATCCTGGCCATGATGCTGTCAGGCGCCGCCGCGGTCGCGATCACCACGGCCCGTCGGGGGCAACACCGCGCCACCGTCGGTTTCACCATCCTCACCCTGGTCCTGCTCTACGCCCTAGCGAAGAACATCCTCGACAAGCCCGACGGCATTGTCATCTCAGGCCTGTTCGTCGCCGGGATCATCGGCATCTCGTTGGTGTCCCGCATCGCCCGCACCACCGAACTGCGTGCCGACGCGATCGAGTTCGACGACAGCGCCCGTCGGTTCATCACCGAGTCCCTCACCGTCCAAGGCCGGCTCACGATCCTGGCCAACCAACGACAAGGCGGCGACAAGGCCGAGTACGACGCCAAGC
>JBKKBU010000042.1:0-4742 GCA_046713755.1 Mycobacteriales bacterium | reverse complement strand
GTCGAGCAGACGTTGCGGAGGGAGCGGCGCAGCAACGTCCGCTCGCCCCAGCGGGCGAGAGTCCCGGTCGAGCGGACGTTGCGGAAGGGGTGGGGGTTGACGGGATAACTGAGCGCCGCTAACTTAGCGGCGTTCACCAACTCTGGGGGTCGTTGTGCTCAGCTCGCTCGCACGCCGCGTCGTGGCGCTTCGCAAGATCGTGCTCATCCTGGCGCTGCTGTTCGTCGTGACCGCCGGCGCGATCGGCGGTGGCGTCGCGGAGGAGCTGTCCTCTGGCGGCTTCGACGACCCGAAGGCGCCGTCCGTCGCTGCCACCAAGCTGCTCGAGTCGGAGTTCAAGGCTGGCTCGGCCAACCTCTACCTCATCGCCGAGACCGCCGGCGGCGTCGACAGCGCCAAGGCCGCCGGCGTCGCCCTCACCGAACGACTCGCGCAGGAGAACGGCGTCATCCAGGTCCGCTCCTACTGGACGACCGGCGCCGACGTCCTCAAGAGCACGGACGGCACCAAGGCCCTCGTGCTCGCCCGGCTGACCGGATCCGAGGACGAGCAGATCGACAAGGCCGGTGAGCTCGCGCCGCTCTACAACGGCACCTTCCAGGGCCTGACCGTCGGGCTCGGCGGCGAGATGGAGGTCTTCCGCCAGGTTGGCGAGACCATCGAGCGTGACCTCGCCCGCGCCGAGGCGATCGCCTTCCCGGTCACCGCCGTGCTGCTCATCCTCGTCTTCGGGTCCGCCATCGCGGCCGGCCTGCCGCTGCTGATCGGCATCCTGTCGATCCTGGGCACCTTCCTGACCCTCCACGTCCTGGCGTCCTTCACCGACGTCAGCGTCTACTCCGTCAACCTCGCGATCTCGCTCGGGCTGGGGCTGGGCATCGACTACGCGCTGTTCATGGTCACCCGCTTCCGCGAGGAGCTGCGCAACGGCCTGCCCACCGCCGAGGCCGTCGTCACGACGGTGCGGACCGCCGGCCGCACCGTGTTGTTCTCCGCACTGACTGTGCTTTTGTCGCTCGGCGCCCTGTGGGTCTTCCCGCTCTACTTCCTGCGCAGCTTCGCCTACGCCGGCATCGCCGCGGTCTTCTTCGCGGCCATCGGTGCCCTGGTGGTGCTCCCCGCTGCGCTGGCGGTGCTCGGCCCGAAGGTCGACCGCTACGACCTGCGCAAGCCGCTGCGCAAGCTCTTCCGGCTGCCGGAGCGCACCCCACGCGAGCTCGGCGAGGGCTTCTGGCACAACGTCGCCATGCTGGTGATGAAGCGACCGTTGCCGATTGCCACCGCCGTCATCGCGCTGCTGCTGTTCGTCGGCGCCCCGTTCCTCGGGGTGAAGTTCGGGCTGCCCGACGACCGGGTGCTGCCGCGCGAAGCCACCGGTCAGATTCTCGCGCAGACCATCCGGGACGACTTCCCCACCAACGAGCAGTACGCCCTGTCGATCGTCGCGACCGACACCGGCGACCCCGGCGCGCAGAGCAGTGCGATCTCGTCGTACGCCACGGAGCTGTCGCAGGTCGACGGTGTCGTGCGCGTCGACGCCCTGACCGGCAGCTTCGTGGCCGGCCAGCAGGTCGCCCAGGGCGGCGGCCGTTACACCGGCTTCGGGACCGACGACGCGACCTACCTGTCGGTCGTGCCGACCGAGGATGACGGCTACGGCCCCGGCGGCGAGGCGCTCGTCGAGCGGCTGCGGGCCGTCGACACCCCCTTCGACAACGTGGTGCTCGGCGGCGCGGCCGCGTCGTTGGTCGACACCAAGCAGTCCGTCGGCGACTCGCTCCCCCTGGCTCTCGGCCTCATCGTGGGAGCGACTTTTGTGCTGCTGTTCCTGTTCACCGGGTCGATCGTGGTCCCCATCAAGGCGGTCATCCTCAACCTGCTCTCGCTGTCGGCGACCTTCGGCGTGATGGTCTGGATCTTCCAGGAAGGTCACCTCAGCGGGCTGGTCGGCGATCCGATCATCACCGGCACGCTGGACACGACGACCCCGATCCTGATGTTCTGCGTGCTCTTTGGGCTCTCGATGGACTACGAGGTCTTCCTGCTCTCCCGCATCAAGGAGGAGTACGACACCCACGGCGACAACACCCGCGCCGTCGCGATGGGGCTGGAGAAGACCGGCCGGCTGGTGTCCGCCGCCGCCGCGCTGCTGGCCCTGGTGTTCCTCGCCTTCCTCTCCTCGGACATCGCCTTCATCAAGCTGCTCGGCCTCGGGGTCGCTCTCGCGGTCATCGTTGACGCGACGCTGGTGCGGGGTGCGCTGGTCCCGGCCTTCATGCGGATGGCCGGTCGGGCCAACTGGTGGGCACCCAGGCCGCTGCGCCGGCTGCACGACAAGATCGGGCTGCGTGAGGCCGGCCCGGCGACACCGGACAAGGAGCTCGTGGGTGTCTGATCCAGTCGTCACCCGCCGGCGCGCCCCCCGCGGCCAGGGCGCCGCGCTGCACGGCGACCTGCTGCGGGCAGCCATGGACCTGCTCGCCGAGACCGGGTCCGAGGAGGCCGTCTCGATGCGGGCCGTCGCGACCCGGGTCGGGGTGTCGGTGCCGGCGGTCTACCTGCACTTCGACGACAAGCAGGCGCTGCTCGATGCCGTCTGCGAGGAGGTCTTCGAGGCGCTGCACGTCACGATGAAGGCTGCCTCCGAGGACGCCCCCCACCCCTTCGAGGCGCTGCGCCGACAAGGCGTGGCGTACGTCGATTTTGCACTCGCCAATCCAGAGCACTACCGGATCGTGATGATGCGGGCCCACCCCGCCGGAGCCGCGGCGCCGCCCGGGGCGCCCTCCGACATGGAGATCGCGGGCGGCGCGTTCGGGCACCTGGTCGCCACCGTCGAGGGCTGCATCACAGCAGGCGTGTTCCACGGACAGGCCGTGCCCATGGCACTGCGGCTGTGGGCGGCTGCCCACGGGATCGCCGCGCTGCTCATCGCCAAGCCGTACTTCCCGTGGCCCCCCGTCGAGGAGCTCGTCGACAGCACCATCCGGATGGCCGGGCTCGGCCTGGTCCTCGAGTCGCGGGTCAGCGGTGTTCGCGACCAGCCGCTCGCGGACTTCGTCGCCCACGTCGACCGCCTGCTCTAGGGGTCAGGGGGCGTTGACCTTCGCTGTGAGCTCAGGCGGCAGCTGGTCGGGCACGACCAGCGTCGCCAGGTCCGGCAGCGGCAGGTCGGCGACGAACAGCAGGTCGGCCAGCCGCCGGATGGCCGGCGTGGCCCCCTTGCGTTCGTAGCGGGCGACGGCGTCGCGCAGGTCGACCTGCGCCCCGACGGAGTCACCGAGCAGCTCACGCATCTCGGCCCGGTCGACGAGAACGTCGGCCTGGCTGGTGAGCTCGTCGGTGTGCGCCGCGAGTGCCACGGCCTGGTCCGCCAGCACGAGAGCCTGCGCCCCGTCGCCCGATGCGGCGCAGAGCTTGGCCTGCACCGCCCGCCAGCGCAGCTGGGTGATCACGTCGCTGTCGGCACCGGTGCGACGGCAGCCGTCCACCGCCGACTGCGCACCCGGCCCGTCACCGCATCGCCAGCGGGCCTCGGCGAGCAGGGCGAGCAGGGTCGAGACGTAGGCGCGGTCGCCCATGCCGCGAAGGACCTCACACGACTGGTCGAGGGTCTCGGCCGCCGCGGCGGGCTGGTTCGCGAGCATCAGCACCGGACCGCGGATGAAGGCAGTCGCCGCCGCCGACAGGGGACGGCCCAGCTCCACGAAGATGTCGCGTGCCTCGTCCAGACCCACGACGGCCGCTTCGAAATCACCCTGGAGCCCGCGGGTGCCGGCCAGTCGTGCGGAGATGCTGGCGCGGTGCGAACGGCTGATCCCGGGCGCTCCGGCCATGGCCAACAACCGGCGCTCCACCTCGACCAGGTGAGTGGGGCCGTGGAACACGCTGCCGACGAGCAGGCTCTGTGCCAGCTCGGTGAGGCGGGCGTCACCAGCCCGGTGGGCGTGGAGCAGGGCCCGCTCCAAGGGGTCCTCCATGGCTCCCCACCGCACGCGGTACTGATGAGCGCTGGCCTGCAGCATGTGGGCCAGCGACAGCCCACGATCGTCGGCCTCACGGTGCAGCAACGGGACGATGTCCGCCACCAACCCCGGGATCTGGTCGGCCGCCGCATCAGGGTCGGTCAACCGCAGCAGCTCCATCAGCCCCAGCCGGGAATGGGCCACCGCCTGCTCGTGGCCCGCCGCCACCGCCCGGGCCTGCGCGTCCCGCAGCAGTGCCTCCGCTCCGCTGAGATCACCGGTGAGCGCCCGCACCCGGGCGAGATCCGGGACGACCAGCAGCCGCCGCGGGTCGTCGGCGTCGAGCAGGTCGGTCGCGCGCGCGAGCAACGCGGTGGCCACCCGGGCGTCTCCGGTGAGAGCCCGCAGGCCGGCCCCGGTCAGCAGGTCTGCCGCGGTGTCCCGCAACCCGCCTGCGGCCACCCCGATCTCGGTGCGGTGCCGGACGGCCTGCTCGAGATGCCCGCCAGCCAGCTCCTCCCAGCCAGGGTGCGCGGCGAGCCGGCGGCCGACCTGCTCGTGGAGCCGAGCGCGCTCGGCCCGCGCCAATCCGCCGTACGCCGCCTCCCGCACCAGGCTGGAAGGAAACGCGCGCAGCAGCCCATGACCACGCAGCAGATCGCGCCGAGTCAGGGCATCCAGCAGGCCTTCCACCTCGTCGCGCAACCCGTCGTCGGCGAGCTCGCGGACATCGTCGACGATGAACTGCTTGCCCAGCAGCGCGCCCCGCTCCAGGAC
>JBKKBU010000041.1:0-17223 GCA_046713755.1 Mycobacteriales bacterium | reverse complement strand
CACGCCTGACGGGTCGATGGCGGTCGGGTCGATCAGGGTGCGCGAGACGCCCTCGCCGTCGCGCCAGCGCAGCACGGCGTGCTCCTGGCCCCCCTCCCTCCTGGTCGAGAAGGCCCGCTCGTGTCGCTCCGCGGGAGCTCCCACGGAACCGGCTCCGAGCAGCGCCGTCAGCGAGGCCTGCAGCCGTTCGCGACCGGGGAGGCCGTCCAGGTGGGTGCGCGCGAGCTCGGCCTGCGCCGCGGACCACTGCGCGGTCTCCGGGGAGTGCTCGTCCTCGAGCCAGCGGTAAGGGTCCGCGACCTCGTGGTCGTGCAGCACCTCCACGAGGTCGAGCCGGGTCGCGTCGGTGTAGTGCATCGGCTCACCCTAGGAGGCGGGTGCCCCCGCGAAGGATGGCTGGTGAAGGAGGTGGCGCATCCGGGCGCCGTCGGGGACAGTGGCGCCAGGAGGGACGTCATGGCCGAGGCGCTGGTGCTCAACGCGACCTATGAGCCGTTGTGCGTCGTCCCGGCCCGGCGCGCGGTCGTGCTGGTCATCACGGCCAAGGCCGTGTCGGTGAGCGACCGTGATGAGGTCATGCACAGCGAGCGCGCCCGGCTCTTCGTCCCGGCCATCGTGCGGCTGACCCGGTTCGTCAAGGTCCCCTACCGCGCGACGGTCCCCCTGACCCGCAAGGCGGTCTTCGCCCGTGACGGTGGGCGATGCGTCTACTGCACCGCCCCGGCGACGTCGCTCGACCACGTCGTGCCCCGCAGTCGCGGCGGCGAGCACTCGTGGGACAACGTCGTCTCCGCGTGCGGGCGCTGCAACCACGTGAAAGCCGACCGCGGTATCGCCGAGCTCGGCTGGCAGCTGCGGCGGCTCCCCGCCGTCCCTAGCGGGGCGGCGTGGCGCATCCTGGGCGCCCGGTCGGTGGACCCCAGCTGGGCGCCGTTCCTCGGCATGGAGCAGGAGGTGCTGGAAGAGCCCGCCTGAGGGTTTGGCCTGAGGGGTCGACGGATGGGTACGGTCGCCCGGGTGACCCTCCATCAGCTGGCGGCGGCGCACGGCGTCGCCACGTCGTACGTCGACTGGCGTGGGCGCGAGTCGGCGGTCTCCGACCGCACCGTGGCGCTGGTGCTGGCCGCCCTCGGGGTCGACTGCTCCGATCCGGAGCGGGCGCTCCGTGAGGTCGAGGAGGCGGCCTGGCGCCGGCTCATCCCCCCGACCGTCGTCGTGCGTGCCGGTCGTGGCCACGTCGACCTGCGGGCCCGGGGTCGGGTGACGCTCGACGTCCGCACCGAGGACGGCCGGTCGCTCGTGATCCCTGTACCTGCACCGGTGGAGGAGCGGGCCGGCGTCACGCGGTACGTCGTTCCGCTGGCCGGCCTCCCGTTCGGGTGGCACACCCTGCGGGCGCGGGACACGCAGCAGGCAGCCCAGGCGACCCTGATCGTGGCCCCCGAGCGGATCGCGTCCGTCGTCGACCGGCAGTGGGGCTGGCAGGTCCAGCTCTATGCGCTCCGCAGTGCGAGCTCGTGGGCGGTCGGCGACTACCGGGACCTGCGCACGCTGGTCGAGCGGTCCGCGGCCGACGGGGCCGGAGTGCTGTTGGCGAATCCGCTGCACGCGGAGTCGCCGCTGCTGCCCGTGACGCCGTCGCCCTACTCGCCGTCGTCCCGGCGCTTCCGGTCGGCCGTCGCCCTGCGCATCGAAGACATCCCGGAGTACGCCGCCGCGACTCCCAGCGTGCGCGCCGCCGTTGCTGCGCTGCGACCGATCACCGATGCCGAGCGGGTCGACCGCGATGTCGCCTGGGCGGCCAAGCGGGGCGCGCTCGAGCTGCTCTGGCCGGGACATCGGCCGGCTGAGCTGGCTGCCTTCCGGGCCGCCCAGGGCGGCGGCCTGGAGGACTTCGCGCTGTTCTGCTGCCTGGCCGAGGTACATGGGCTGCCCTGGCAGTCCTGGCCGCCGGAGCTGCAGCAGCCGGCGGCGGTCGACCGGTCGGGGTTAGCGGAGCGCATCGCGTTCTGGTGCTGGGTGCAGCTGCTCGCCGATGAGCAGCTCGCCGCCGTGGCCGCGGCCGCGGCACCGATGGCGGTCGGCGTGCTGCACGACCTGGCCGTCGGCGTCGACGGTGGCGGTGCCGATGCCTGGGCGCTTCAGGACGCGTTGGCCCGTGGCATCTCGGTCGGTGCGCCACCGGACGCCTTCAACCAGCAGGGCCAGGACTGGGCGCTGCCGCCGTGGCGACCGGACCGGCTGCGCGAGCTCGGCTACGCACCCTTCCGCGACATGGTGCGTGGCGTCCTGCGCCATGCCGGTGGTCTGCGCATCGACCACGTGATGGGGCTTTCTCGGCTGTGGTGGGTGCCGGCGGGCGGGTCGCCGACCGAGGGCACCTACGTGCACTACGACATGGACGCGATGCTGGCGGTGCTGGCGCTGGAAGCCAGCCGCGCGGGTGCGATCGTCGTGGGGGAGGACCTGGGGACGGTCGAGCAGTCGTGTCGCGACCAGCTGGACAGGGCCGGTGTCCTCGGCAGCGCGGTGCTGTGGTTCGAGGCAAGCCGCGATCCCCTGGACTGGCGCTCCCAGGTGCTGGCCAGTGTGACCACGCACGACCTGCCGACGGCGGCCGGCTTCCTCGCCCTGGAGCACGTCAAGGTGCGGGCCGAGCTGGGGCTGCTCGCGCGGCCCGAGGCGGAGGAGCGGCACGCCGTGGAGCAGGAGCGGGCCGGTCTGCTCGACCTGCTCGAGCGCTGCGGGCTACTCGCGGAGGCGGGCGGGGACGCTGTGCTTGCCATGCACCTCGCGCTGGTCCGCTCACCGGCGCGGCTGGTGCTCGCCGCCCTCGGCGATGCGGTGGGCGACCTGCGCCAGCCGAACCTGCCGGGAACCGTCGACTCCTACCCCAACTGGCGCCTGCCCGTCGCCGACGCCGCGGGGCGCCCCCTGCAGCTCGCCGAGCTGCTCGACCACCCCGGCGTACGCCGACTCACGGCCCTGCTCGCGGACGGCGTACCCGGCGTTCGGTAGCGTGTCGGCGTTCCACCCGCACCCGTTCCGGAGGGGCCTGTGACCCGCACCGCCCGTGCCGCCGCCGCCTTCGGCGTGGTGGTGGCCGTCGGCCTGTCCGTGCTGCGCACCGCCGGGCCGGCCCTCGCCGCCCACGGCGAGGTCGAGGACACCAGCGCTGAGGTCGGCATCAAGGGCGCGCTGGCGCTCTACGTGCTGCTGCCGGCCGTGATCCTGGTGGGGATGGCGGCACTGGTGTGGCTCCCGGGCGTCATCCGCAACGACCGCTACCGCCCGCAGCGCGGGTGGTCGGCGGCGCCGCTGTGGTTCAGCGGGCCGACAGATCCGGACAGCGCGGTCCAGGCAGCCCAGCCGGGCGACGTCGTGAGGGGTGGCGCAAGTGGCAGCTGGTAGCACCGGGCTGACGCCCCGTGAGCAGGAGCGCATCGAGCAGGTCGTCCTGGCCTGCCGTCACAACAACGGCCTCGACGTCTCGGTCCTGGTCGGCGACCTCGGCGTCTCCGCTGCGGAGGGTCCGGCCGGCTTCCGCGCCGGAGCCGAACGCGCCCACGCGGCGCTCGGCGACCGCGCCGCGGCGGCGGTGCTGCTCGTCGTCGCCCCCGGCCAGCGCCGGGTCTAGGTGGTCACCGGCCCCCAGGCCCGTCGTCGGGTGCCGGACCGGGTGGCAGCTCTGGCGGTCCTGTCGATGACGAGCGCGTTCGGGGGCGGTGACCTCGCGGGCGGCATCGTCGACGGGGTTCGGCAGCTGGCCGACGCCGCCGGTCGCCGGGCCGGTCTCGCCGACCTCGCCGCGACCCGTGCTCCGCTCGGCCGCCGCGAGCTCGCCGCTGCGTCGCAGCCACCCGCACTGCACTGACCCCGTAGTGACTGTCAGGTAGCCGCGGCATCGCGGGCGCGGGCCCGCAGGGCGCGGACCACGCCGTCGCGGCCCTCGAGCAGCAACCGGCGCAGCGCTGGTTGGGGGTTCTCCGCCTGCAGGTAGGTGTCGGTGCGTTCCACGACAGCGGGTGACACCAGCAGCGTCGGATACAGGCCGTTGACGATGCTCTGGGCCATCTCCGCCGTGCGGTGCTTCCACACGTCGCGGATGGCGGCGAAGTAGGGCTCCACAAAGGGCTCCAGCAGCGTCGGGTCGTCGACCAGGTTGAAGCCGCCGATGAGCGCTGCCTGGACCGCGTTGGGGACCGACTCGTCCTCGACGGCAAGCCGCCACGCTTCGCCCTTGGCCTCGACGGTCGGGCGGGCCGCCTGGGCGGCGGCGGCGTGGCGCTGACCGGCAGCCGTCGGGTCCCGCTCGACCTCTGCGTCGATCTCGTCCAGCCCGGCCTCGCCGAGCACCACCAGACGGACCAGCAGGTGCCAGCGCAGCTCGGCGTCGACTGCGAGGCCGGGCAGCGTCTCGGAGCCGGCCAACAGGCCGTGCAGCAGGGCGACCTGCTCGGGGGTCTTCGCCAGCGAGCCGAGCGCGCGGGCCCAGGCCAGCTGCAGGTCGCTGCCAGGCGTCGCGGCGAGCAGCGCGGCGTGGGCGGCTGCTGCCAGTTGGGCCCGACCCGTCGGAGCCCAACCCGGGTCGGCGAACAGGGTGAGCGCCGACTGCGCCTGCCGGAGCAGCGAGTGCACGACGCCGATGTCGGTCTCCTGGCCGATCCCGGCAAGCACCAGCGCGAGGTAGTCACGGGCCGGCATCTCGGCATCGCGTGTCATGTCCCAGGCGGCTGCCCAGCACAGGGCTCGCGGCAGCGAGGCCGCGAAGGCGCCGATCTGCGACACGACGGTGTGCAGCGACTGATCGTCGAGCCGGATCTTGGCGAACGTCAGGTCGTCGTCGTTGACGAGGACCAGGTCGGGCTGTCGGCGGCCGATCAGCGATGGCACCTCGGTCTTGGCGCCGACGACGTCGAGCTCCTCGCGATGGGTGCGCGTCAGCACGCCGTCGAGGAGGTCATAGCAGCCGATCGCGATCCGGTGCGATCGCAGCGTCGGATGCTCGGCGGGTGCTTCCTGGAGCACCGAGAAGGCCGTGAAGGTCCCGTCGGGACCGGTCTCGAAGGCGGCCCTCAGGGTGTTGACGCCGGCGGTCTCCAGCCATTCGGCAGAGAACGACGAAAGGTCTCGCCCGCTGGCCTCCTCGAGGGCGGTGAGCAGGTCGGTCAGCACCGAGTTGCCGAACGCGTGGCGTGGGAAGTAGGTCCGCAGACCGGCGAGGAAGGCGTCCTGCCCCACCCAGGCGACGAGCTGCTTGAGGACCGACGCCCCCTTGGCGTAGGTGATGCCGTCGAAGTTGACCTTGACGTCCTCGATGTCACGGATGTCGGCGGCCACCGGGTGCGTGGACGGCAGCTGGTCCTGGCGGTAGGCCCAGGTCTTCTCGGTGTTGGCGAAGGTCGTCCACGCGTTGGTCCATCGCGTCGCATCTGCCTGGCACAGCACCGAGGCGTAGGTGGCGAAGGACTCGTTGAGCCACAGGTCGTCCCACCAGCGCATCGTCACGAGGTTGCCGAACCACATGTGGGCCAGCTCGTGCAGGATCGTCTCGGCGCGTCGCTCGTAGGCGGCGTCGGTGACCTTCGACCGGAAGACGTAGTCCTCGAGGAAGGTCACCGCACCGGCGTTCTCCATCGCCCCGGCGTTGAACTCCGGCACGAACAGCTGGTCGTACTTGCCGAAGGGGTAGCGGTAGTCGAACACGCGGTGGAAGAAGTCGAAGCCCTGCTTGGTCACGGTGAACAGCTCGTCGGCGTCGAGGTGCTGTGCCAAGGAGGAGCGGCAGAAGATCCCGAGGTCGATGCCGTCGTGCTGGTCGCGCACCTCGAAGTACGGCCCGGCCACCAGCGCGGTGATGTACGTCGACATGCGGGGCGTCACGGCGAACTCCCACAGCCCGTGCTCGCCGCTCTCAGGGCGCGCGGTCACCGCGCCGTTGCTGATCACGACCCAGTCACGCGGAGCCTGCACCCGGAAGGTGAAGTCGGCCTTGAGATCGGGCTGGTCGAAGCAGGCGTACATCCGGTGGGCGTCGTAGGTCTCGAACTGCGAGTAGAGGTAGACCGAGCCGTCGACCGGGTCGACGAAGCGGTGCAGGCCCTCGCCGGTGCGCATGTAGGCGCAGTCGGCGTCCACGACCAGCAGGTGCTGGCCAGCCGTGAGTGCCAACGTCAGGCGGTCGCCGTCGAAGGCTGAGGGGTCAACGTCAGCTCCGTCGAGGGTGGCCGAGTGCAACACGGGAGCGGTCAGCTCGACGAAGGTCTGCACGTCGGCTGCTGCGGTGAAGCTGATGGTGGAGGTGGAGCGGAACAGCACCTCGCCAGGCTTCTCGCCGGCGCCACCTGTCGCACGGTCGGTGAGGTCGAGCACCACGTCGTAGGAGGCGACGGTGATCACCTCGGCGCGGGTGCGCGCCTCGTCGCGGTGCAGGTTGTGGCCACTCACTGAGCTTGAGCCTCTCGTCGTTCCCCCCCGGGCTGCAGGGATCCTACGACCGCTCGTGGTGAGACGATGCGTGTGCAGGGGAACGACGAGTCAGCGGTGGTGAAAAGCGGGCGACGGTCAGATGATCGGCGCGTGCGCGAGATCCCGTCCGGGGGGACCGTCCGCCTGGTAGCAGCCGTCGCCCTTACCGGCTGTCCCGGAGTCCGGCCCGTGGTGGGCTGTCTCGAGGCCGTAGGACGCGGGGGCACCGCTGCAGACCAGGCCGATCGTGGTCGTGGAGTAGGGGCCGTGGTTCTGGCCGTTGGCGAGGACCTGGCCGGAGCCCTGGTGGGCGGGGCTGGCCTGATGCGGCGCGTGCGCTGCGGCCGGTCCGGCCAGGCCGAGCAGCAGGAGGCCGGCGCCGGCGCCGGTGGCGAGGGTGCGCAGGACGAGTCGCATGAGTGGTTCCCCCAAGGTGTGTTGGTGGTGGCAAGGCGGGTCGGCTCTTGTCGGGCCGAGGCTAGGCATGCCAGCTGAGGGCATCATCGGGGAGGTCACCCATTCCGGAGCAAGGCAGCCACCTGGGTGCGGTTGCGCGCACCGAGCTTGGCCAGCACCGCGGACGCGTGGTGCTCCACGGTCTTGCGGGACAGGAACAGCTGGGCCGCGATCTGCGGGTTGCTCGCGCCGCTGGCCATCAACAGGGCGATCTCACGTTCGCGTTGGCTCAGCGCGACCTGGCTCGCGGGCCCCCGTCGCCAGGGCCGCGCTCCGAGAGCCCGCAGGCGCTGCCGCAGCGCCGCGCTCGCGGTGCTGGTGCCGTGGCTGTCGCTGTCGAGGAGCAGCTGCTGCATGAGGTCGACGGCCGCGGTCGGCTCGAGCAACCGAGCGAGGTCGAGCCCGACCCGGAGCGCATCGAGGTGCGATCCCGTGGCGGTGTAGCCGGCCCGCAGTGCTACCAGCCCGTCGATGTCCCGGTCGATGACGCAGGTGGCCCAGCGGTGCCAGCGGGACTGGAGGTCCGACGCCTTGACCAGTGTCGTCGCGTCCAGGACCCTCCGTGCCCCGCCGATGTCACCCAGCGATGCCATCAGTAGCGCTACCTCCAGGCGGGTCTCGGGGAGGCATCGATGGCACCCGACGGCGACCGCGGTGGCCAGCGCCTGTTCACAGATCTGGGCGGCCATCACCGCCTCGGCTGGGCCACCGAGGCGGGTCAGCAGACTGGCGGCCACGCGTTGGTCCAGCACCCCGATGTGGGGGGTCGCTGCTTCGCCCGCAGCCACGATCCCCGCGACGGCCGCCCGCCAGTCACCTGTCAGGGCATGCACGTGGAGGACAGCCACCTGGACGGCCGCCAGGTCGATGCCGACGCTGAACCGCTGCGCGAGGCCCTTGCTGCGCTCGAGCAGCGGCTCGGTCTGCTGGACGACCTCGAGCGCTTCAACCAGGCGGGCTTGCTCCACGAGGGCTTCGAGGAGGTGCACGGTCAGCTCGAGGTGGTGAGCTGGCCGGCCGGTCTCCAGTGCGCTGCGCCGATGCAGCACGGCGAGCTGTTCGGCGGCGGCGTACTGCTCGGTCAGCCTGAGTGCGAGCAACCGGTACACGGTCACCGTGTGCTCGAGCTCCACGTCCCCGCGCGCGAGGGCGGACATCTCCTCGCTGAGGGCCACCACGGCCTGGATGTCACCCCGGACGAGGGCGTCGTCCGTGGCGGCGGTCAGCGCCTCGACAAGCAGCGGCCGTGCGCCGATGCGCCGAGCCTCCGCAAGGGCCCGATGAGCGACCACCGAGGCCTCGTCGAAGCGGTCCTCGCCCCAACACAGCACGCTTGCCGTCAGCACATCCAGGCTCACGGTGACGGCTTCGTCCGGCGCAGCGTCGCGGGCCGTCGCGATGAGGTGATGGGCCGCGTTGACGTCCCCGCCGGCGAAGGCGGAGCGGGCAGCGCCCAGTAGCGCGCCGGCCGGGTGCGCCGACACCTCGGCGGCCCGCGTCCACAGCGTCAGCGCATTCGCGGGCTCACCGACGTCATCGGCGAGCCGGGCCAGCCCAGCCAGCACCGACCCGTCGTTCCGTACGTCAGGTGCGTCGGCGTGCTCAGCCAGTGCGGTGACTGCCGCGCCGTCGAGCAGCCGCCGCTGCGGAGCCGCGATCAGCCGGGTGAGCAGCGGAGCAAGCGGATCGCCGGCCGCAGCCCGGTGCTGCAGGGCCGCGACCAGGCTGCCTACGTCGTGCCCCTGCTCGAGCCACTGGGCCGCGTGCCGGTGCTCACTCTTGCGGACCTGCTCGGGGAGGTCGGCCACTAGGGCCTCTGCCACCAGGTCGTGAGTGATCGCGAGCTCACCATGGCGGAGTGCCACGAGCCCGCGGGTCGTCAGTGCCGCCGTGGCAGTGGCGAGCCGGTCCGACGACCACCCGAGCAGACCCGCCGCCGCTTCGGCGGGGACAGGTCGGGCCGCGACCGCCAGGAGGCGCGCAAGTGCTGCCGCATCGGGTGGACAGGCCTCGAGACGCCCGCGGACGATCGCGTGCGACGCGGTGCGGGTGCTGTCCTGGACCAGCAGCCGTAGCCAGAAGGGCGAGCCGCCGGCCGCCTGGTGGTAGTCCTCGGCGGCGGCTTGGCTGACGGCGGGGTCGAGCGATCGCACCAGCGCAACGGCGGCGGCGGCGTCGAGCGGGCGCAGGTCGATCGCGCAGCTGGCCTTGCCCAGCAGGCCGGACAGGGCGTCGAACCACCGAGCGGTCTCCATCTGCGGTCGTCCGGCCGCGACCACAAGGACATCGCCCGCGTGGGCTCGCACCAGGTAGTGCAGCAGGGCCGCGGAGGTGCTGTCGAGCCACTGCACGTCGTCGACGACGAGACCGACCGGCTCGGTGATCGCGGCGAGGCGGCGGTGGGCCGCCTCGAAGCGGCGGACCACGTCCTCGTCCAGTGTCGCGAGCTCGACGTGCAGATCCCGGAGCAGTCCGGCGCACGCTGCCATCGGCGCGACGCTCTCAGGCTCGTAGCCCCGCACGGACCACCAGCGCCGTCCAGGCAGCGCGGCCGCTTCCTCGAGCAGTCGGGTCTTGCCGCTCCCGGCCTCGCCGGTCACGAGCACGGCACACCGCCCGCTCGATGCCCCGGCGTCGCGCAAGAGGGCCAGCTCGCGGTCCCGGCCGACGAGAGGCTCCACGTGCCTACCGTACGGCGGGCCGCGCGGCTGAAGGAGCGGGCGCGACCCCGTCGTACTGTCTCTGCCATGGCAGCAGACATGCAGGTCAAGGACGCGTTCTTCATCGGCGGGCAGTGGGTGGCGGCCACCGGCCGGGCCCCGATCCCGGTGATCGACCCCGCCACCGAGGAGCAGGTCGCCTCGGTGCCTGCGGGTGATGAGTCCGACATCGATGCCGCGGTGCGAGCCGCCAGGGCGGCCTTCGAAGGCTGGGCGGCGACCCCGGCCATCGACCGCGCGGCGCTGCTGTCGGCAGCTGCCGATGCGCTCGAGGCCCGCACCGATGAGATCGCCCTCACCATCTCCACGGAGATGGGGACCCCGTTGGCGTTCAGCAAGCTGGTCCAGGTCGGCAACCCGGTGCGGGTGCTGCGGACCTTCGCCGACCTGCTCCAGACCTACGGCTTCGAGGAGCAGATCGGCAACTCGCTCGTCGTCAAGGAGCCGATCGGTGTGGTGGGCGCCATCACGCCGTGGAACTACCCGTTGCACCAGGTCGTGGCCAAGGTGGCTGCGGCGCTGGCTGCCGGCTGCACCGTCGTCCTCAAGCCCTCCGAGGTGGCCCCGCTGTCGGCCTTCGCGCTGGCGGAGGTGCTGGCCTCCGCTGGCCTTCCCCCTGGCGTGTTCAACCTGGTCACCGGCCTGGGTCCGGTGGTGGGGGAGGCGATCGCGGCCCACCCCGACGTCGACATGGTGTCGTTCACCGGCTCGACGGCGGCCGGCAAGCGCGTCATGGCCGTGGCCGCCGGCACGGTCAAGAAGGTGTCGTTGGAGCTCGGCGGCAAGAGCGCCCTGGTCGTGCTTGATGACGCCGACCTCGGCAAGGCCGTCAAGGTCGGGGTGGCGAACTGCTTCATCAACGCCGGCCAGACCTGCACCGCTTGGACCCGGATGCTCGTGCCCGCGGCTCAGCACGCCGAGGTGCTCACCCTGGTCGCCGCGGCCGCGGCGAAGTACACCGTTGGCGCTCCGGGTGATGAGGCCACCCGCATCGGCCCGCTCGCCAACGCCAACCAGTGGAAGCGCGTGCAGTCCTACATCGAGCAGGCCGTGGCTTCCGGCGCCACCGTCGTCAGCGGTGGTCCCGGTCGCCCCGACGGCCTCGACACCGGCTACTACGTCAAGCCGACGGTGCTGTCCGACGTCCTCCCGGGCTCCCAGATCGAGCAGGAGGAGGTCTTCGGTCCGGTCCTCGCAGTGATCCCCTACGCCTCCGAGGACGAGGCAGTCGACATCGCCAACGGCACGGCGTACGGCCTGTCGGGTGGGGTCTTCTCCGGCGACCAGGAGCGGGCGGTGCGGATTGCGCGTCGGCTGCGGACCGGGATGGTCGACATCAACGGCGGGCGCTTCAACCCGCTCGCGCCCTTCGGCGGCTACAAGCAGAGCGGCAACGGCCGGGAGCTCGGGGAGTACGGCCTCGAGGAGTTCCTCGAGGTCAAGTCCCTCCAGCTGTAGGTCGCTAGACGACGATCCGCATCGGTCGGCCGGTGGCATCCAGCTCGTCGCCGAGAACGTCAGCCTCGCCGCGCAGCCAGCGCTGGGCGGTCCACGCGCAGGCGAGCGCGTCGAGGCAGTCGTCGGCGGTGGCCCGGCCCGGCCGGCGGACCGGCAGCTCAAGGCGGGGGAGCCACGTCCGCAGCACTGCAAGCCGCTGTCGGCGGCCCGCTGCCGTCCGCTTCGGCGGCAGCGGCTCCTGCGCGGTCGACGCACCAGCGAGTCGATGCAGGCTGACCTCGGGGTGCACCTCCACCACGCGACCGCCCGGATCCGCGCCGGCGGCCAGCAGGGTGTCAACCTCGGCGACCTTGGCGAGGATGTGGAAGGTCTGGATGCTCACGCCCACGGACCCCGCGGCTCGCGAGAGCACCGTGGCCTCGGCCTGGGTCGGAGCGTGCAGCGCCGTCCGGGGTGGCGCGAAGAAGACCGACGAGCGCTGCGTGCCGAGCAGCTGCCGGGCAGCGACGTCGCACCGCCGCCGTTCGCCGCCCGACGGAAGTCCGATCGGGATGTCGACGGCCACGACTGCGGCCGGCAGCCCGAGCAGGTCGGCGAAGGACCCGGCATACCACCTGACGTGGTGACCTCGGACCAGGGCTGCTACCCAGCCCCCCGGGCAGCCGTCCACCCCGAGGACGGCATCATGCGCAGTCATGCGCGTCCACCTCGGTTCTGACCATGCCGGCTTCGAGCTGAAGGAGCGCCTCGTGGCGCACCTGCGGGAGGGGGGCCACGAGGTGGTGGACCACGGTCCGGCGGAATACGTCGCGACCGATGACTACCCGCCGTACTGCCTGCGGGCCGGTGAAGCCGTCGCCGCCGAGCCGGGCAGCCTCGGCATCGTGCTCGGCGGGAGCGGCAACGGTGAGCAGATGGCCGCCAACAAGGTGGTCGGGGTGCGGGCCGCACTTGCCTGGAGCCCGCAGCTCGCCCAGCTGGCGCGCGAGCACAACGACGCCAACATCGTCAGCCTCGGCGCGCGCATGCACGACGAGGCGACGGCGCTGGCGATCGTCGATGCGTTCCTGGCGACGCCGTTCAGCGGTGACGGCAGGCACAGCCGGCGGATCGCCATGGTGAGCGACTACGAGCTGTCCCGGGTACTGCCACCGGTCTGAGGGCTGGCGGCGCGCCGGATGACCACGTCCCGCTCGGCCCGGGCCAGCTCCGCTGCGGTCGGGCGGCTGACGTCGCGAGCCCGCGCGGCGCCCCAGGTGCCAACCCGAGACGGACCGCCACCGACGAGCCCGGCGAGACCGGCGCCGAGATCCTCCGGCTGCGACGAGCGCCCGCGTCGGCGAGACTCAGTCATTCCGTCCCTTCCTGGAGGTGCCCGTGCCCGAAGGGCACACCATCCACCGGCTCGCCCGCGACCACAAGTCGTTGCTTCTCGGGCAGCGCGCGCGGGTCAGCAGCCCGCAGGGCCGGTTCGCCGCCGGCGCAGCCCGGCTCGACGGTCGGACCGTCGCGCGCGTCGAGCCCTACGGCAAGCACCTCTGGTACCACGCTGATGGCGGCGAACTGCTGCACGTGCACCTGGGGCTCTACGGGAAGTGGAGGTCCGGGGTGCTGCCCGCTCCCGAGCCGGTGGGTGCCCTGCGGGTGCGCTTCCTCACCGCCGAGCACTGGCTGGACCTACGCGGGCCGACGGCGTGTGAGCTGCACACCCCCGCTGAGCGCGCCGGCATCCTGGCTCGGCTCGGCCCGGATCCGTTGCGCAAGGACGCTGACCCGGGCCGGGTGTGGGACCGGGTGGCCCGCACCAAGCGCACCATGGGCGAGCTGCTGATGGACCAGTCTGTGCTCGCCGGCATTGGCAACGTCTACCGGGCCGAGGTGCTGTTCCGGGCAGGCCTCAGCCCTTTCCGCTCGGGGCAGCAGCTGCGCGAGGAGACCTGGTTGGCGATGTGGGACGACATCCGGGCCCTGATGCGGGCCGGGGTCCGGGCCAACCGGATCGTCACGACGTTCCCGATGGACCGGGCCCGCGTGAGCGGGCGCCCGACGAGCGAGGACGCGCACTACGTGTACCGGCGGGCCGGCCAGCCCTGCCGGCGCTGTGGAACCGCCATCCGCACCGAGGTGATGGCGGGGCGCAACCTGTTCTGGTGTTCGACCTGCCAGCCGGCCTGACCGCCTCACACAGCGTCAGGCAGCGAGGTCGAACCAGACGCACTTGCCCGCTGCGTCGACGTCCACGCCCCAGCAGCTGGCACACGCTTCGACGAGCGCCAACCCGCGGCCCGTCGTGTCGGTGAACTCGGCGATGCGCAGCGCAGGCACGAGCGGGCTGGAATCGCACACTGCGATGCGGACTCGCTGATGCTCGGCGGTGATCCACACCACGAGGTCGCATCGCGCGTGCAGAATCGTGTTGGTGACCAGCTCGCTGACCAGCAACGTCGCGACGTCGACGAGGTCCTCGAGCCCCCAGTGGATCAGTGTGGAGGCGACGAAGTGTCGGGCCATGCCAGCACTGGTAGGCACGGCTCGCAGCGCCACGTGAGACTGAGTCGGCTCGTTCGGGAGGATGTGGTCGGGGGAGATCGAGCGGGCCGGGCTGCCCCGCGCGGCGCCCCTGCTGCCCATTGGCTCTCCCCTTGAGCTGATTCCGGCCTCCACGCGATGATCCGAGCGGATGATGGCTGCTTACCCATGCCGTCCCAGATCAAACTCCCCGTGGTTCCCAGGTACGTTGCCTGGACCATGACCGTCTCGACCGTCCGCCGATCGTCGCGCCGCAGACCCCGGTTGATGTTCGGGGCGGTGCCGCGCATCCTGACCGGCCTGCGCCGTGAGCCGCCGCCCGAGTGGACGGTGCTGGCAGCCTGCAGCTTGCTCGCGATCGGAATAGCGGCCGGCGCGGTCATCGTCGATCCCGCGCTGATCCCCCCCTCCGCCCAGGTCCTGCCGGTGTTGTTCGGTGGCCTGCTGCTCAGCCGCCTCAACCTGCTTCGGCTGTTGTCCGTGGTGCTGCTCTGCCTGGTCTACGACGGCATCGCTCTCGGTTTCGACGTCGTGCGTCCAGGTGCCTTCGTGGTGGTCGGGGTCACGGCGCTGCTGGCGATGGAGTTCGCGCGGTCCCGCGCGGAGACCGGCCTGGGCGGCATGCGGGGGGACGGCGTCCTCGTCGCACTGCGTGGCCAGTTGGAGCGCCAGGGTGAGCTCCCCCAGTTGCCGCTTCCATGGCGGGCCGAGGCGGTCGTGCGACCCGCCGGCGGCGGGCCGTTCGCGGGGGACTTCGTCGTCAGCAGTCTCACCGAGAACGGCCGCCGGTTGGAGGTGGCGCTCGTCGACGTCTCGGGTAAGGGCGTGGAGGCGGGCACTCGATCCCTGCTTCTCTCCGGTGCCATGGGTGGACTGCTCGGGTCGGTCCCGGCGGAGGGGTTCCTCTCGGCGGCCAACAGCTACCTGTGCCGTCAGGAGTGGGACGAGGGCTTCGCCACCGCCGTGCACCTGGTGCTCGACCTGAACGACGGCCAGTGCATGGTCGCGTCGGCCGGCCATCCCCCGGTGGCCGTGCTCGACGCCGGCACAGGACGTTGGTCGCTGCTCGAGGCCTCCGGTCCGGCCCTGGGTCTCATCCCGGCTGCGGGCTACGTCGCGAGTACCTTGACCCTCGATCCTGGTGACGCCGTCCTGCTCTACACCGATGGGCTCGTCGAGATCCCCGGTCGTGACCTCTCGGTCGGCATCGACAAGCTGCTCGGCGAGGCCGAACGACTGGTGCCGCGCGGGTTCGCCGGCGGGGGCGAGGTGCTGGTCAACCGGGTTGCGGCGGGCTCGTCGGACGACCGCGGTCTGGTCTTGCTCTGGCGGACCCGCTGATCCGGCTCTAGGCCAGCCGATCGACCGGCCGCCGGTCCGTGGCCAGCACTGCCGGCTGGTCTCGTAGCTCGCTCAGCACTGACAGGTACTCCTGCCTCGACACCAGCACCTGACCCATGGCGGTCATGTGCTCGGTCTCCTGCTGGGTGTCCAGCACGGGAACGCCGGCCTCGACCAGCCGGTCGCACAGCTCGACGACGGCGACCTTCGATGCGTCGTTCTCGCGGTAGAACATCGACTCGCCACTGAACACTCGGCCGGTCAGCACGCCGTAGAGGCCCCCGACGAGGCGATCGCCGTCCCAGATCTCCACGCTGTGCGCCACGCCGGCACGCCGCAGCGCGGTGTAGCCCTGTTGCATCCCCGCGGTGATCCAGGTGTCCTCGGCGCGGTCGGCACAGCCCGCGATCACGTCGGGAAACGCTGCGTCCATGGTCGCCGTCCATCCCGACCGCCGCAGCCGCTGCCGCAGCGACCGGCTGACCTGCAGCTGGTCGGGGAGTACAACGGCGCGCGGGTGGGGTGAGCACCACGGCACGAGCGGGGACGTCGGATCACCGCCCGGGAGCAGCCGTATCTCGCCGGCCTTGGCGAGGGCCCGCGCCTGCCGGTCGAGGGCTGCGGCATGCCGACCAGACGGCGGCCAGGGGAAGCATCCAGCCCGGTACGCCGCGACGAGAGTCTCGACGTCGAGCGCGCCGCCGACGGCGATCAGCTCGCGCGGGGCGCCAGCCACATCGAGGCCCTCGAACGGATCACGCACCGGGCCACGCTAGGTGAGCAGGCGGACGAGCGGCGCGGAGCCGTCGTGCGCCGGCTGGCATCCGGCGTGCTGAGCGACGGGAAAGTTACGCCGAACGGGTGTATTCAGCGGCCAAGGGCTCGTTACTCATCTGTGATGAGCGGTGACACAAAGTTGCGGCTCGCACGGAAGCGTTGATCCGGATGGTCCTCACCGACGCCCTCAGGGGCGCACGGAGATGCACGGTCGCCCAGGCCGTCCGGGGAGCTAGTGGCGAGACCGACCTGCCTTGTGAGCGGGAGTCTCGACCACCGTCTGGACTCCCTCCCTTCAGGACGGGAGTCCCCTTTCATGTCCAGCTCCAGCCGCGCACTCGTGCGCACCAACGCTCTCGTCCTCAGCACCCTGCTTGCCACGTTCGCCCTCGGCGGGACGGCACAGGCCGCACCCGGCAGCGGCAACGGCAGCGGCAGCAGGGGCGGCGGTGCCCAGCACGGCGTGGCGACCTCCGATCCGCTCACGGCGCCCCAGCCACTCTCGAACGCGGACCGCAACGGCACCGGAGCCAACCCCGGCACCCTCGCCGGCTGTGGCGCGTACTGCTCCACCCGCGACGGCTCCGATCACAACAACGGCTACGAGTGCGACGGCAACAGCGGCATCGGCCGCGGTAACCCGGCCCACACCGGCTGCGCCGCTGCTTCCGTGACCCCGCCTGTGACCCCGCCTGTGACCCCGCCCGTGACCCTGCCCGTGACCCCGCCCGTGACCCCGCCGGTGAACCCGCCGGTGACCCCGCCCTGTGGTGTGGGCAATGGTGCTCCGGTCGCTGGCCCGATGGCGCCCGGCTGCACGCCCGGTACGCCTGTTACCCCCGGTACGCCTGTTACCCCCGGTACGCCGGTTACCCCCGGCAGCACCGACGTCGGTGGCACCACCGGTGGGCAGCCGGTCCAGCAGCCCGACTCCGGGGTGGCACCGGCCTTCGGTGACCGGCCCGTCGTCGCCAACGGTCGCGTCACGGAAAGTGTCAAGCGGCTTGAGACAGTTGGTGTCTAGTTGCTCTGGATGAGGGCCTCCCGGCTGGGCTGGTTGATCCACGCGGCGGCCGGCAGTTTCGGGGGTTCGGGGCGGCGGTGCCGGAACCGGTCGGGGTTGGCCTGGTAGGCCGCGTGCAGCGTCGCTTGGCGCTGCTGCCGAATCTCGGCGGCGGTGCCGTAGTGGACCGAGGCGGGGGTGTGAAGGCCGATCCCGCCATGACGGTGCTCGTGGTTGTAGTAGCTGAAAAACGCCTCGCAGAAGGCCCTGGCGTCGGCGAGGGACCCGAAGTTGCCGGGGAACGCCGGGGCGTACTTCAAGGTCTTGAACGCGGCCTCGCTGTAGGGGTTGTCGTTGCTGACGTGCGGGCGGCTGTGGCTGCGCGCGACGCCCAGGTCGACGAGTAGCTGCGCGACGGGCTTGGACGTCATGGAGGTGCCCCGGTCGGCGTGCAGACTGCCCGGCGGGCCG
>JBKKBU010000040.1:0-9263 GCA_046713755.1 Mycobacteriales bacterium | reverse complement strand
GGGCGGCGGGGCCGGCGGGCGGCGGGCGGGCGGCAGGGCGGGCGGCAGGGCGGGCGGCAGGGCGGGCGTCAGGTCAGGGTGAGATCGCTACCGGGCATCCCGGGTTGCGTGCCCGGCGCGGTCAAGGCCATCGTCGCGCCCCCGAGCAGCCGGAACCCGAAGCGCTCGTAGAGCCGGCGACCGTCGTCGGTGGCACGCAGGTCCACCCGCACGATCCCCTGCTCGGTGAACCACCGCATCAAGGCCACGAACACCTGCTCGCCGTATCCCTGGCGGCGGGCCGCCGGCTCGGTCGACATCGACGCGATGTAGCCGCGCCGACCGTCCATCTGCCGCGGCGACGGCAGGTGCTCCTCGATCCAGACGGCACCGGAACAGACCGGTCGGTCGGCCACCTCGACCACGAAGGCCACGAAGTCCGCGAGCAGCAGTCGCCTGGCGAACGCCGCCTCGGTCGCGGTGCGCCACTTGGGGTCGGAGGCGTCGCCACCCATGGACTCGTGCATGAGGCCGCGCAGTCGCATCAGGTCGTGGGCATCGTCAACCGTCGCCCGCCGTAGGGTGCTCACGTGGCCGATCCAACACCGTCGTACGAGCAGGCGCGGGACGAGCTCGCCGACGTCGTGCGGCGACTCGAAGCCGGCGGCGCGACCCTCGAGGAGTCACTCGTCCTGTGGGAGCGCGGCGAGCAGCTGGCCCGCACCTGCCAGGAGTGGCTGGACGGCGCGAAGGCCCGCCTGGATGCCGCGTTAGCCGCGGGGCGTGACGGGGACCAAGCTGCCGGCGAGGACGCGTAGCTCGTCGAGCGACGCGGTCGAGCGCAGGCTGCCCAGCACTACCGTGAGGCTGCCGACGGTCCGGTAGATCGACAGCGAACCGTCGGCGTCACGCACCTGCTGCCAGGTGACCCCCGCGATGTCGACGGTGCCCGACGCCGCTCCCTGGCCGGTCGCCTCGACGAGGAACTCGGCGGCCCGGCCGGTCGAGGCGAAGTACTCGGCGTACTGGTTGGCGGGGGTGTTGTAGCCGATCCGCAACCGATCAGGCTGAGCATCGAAGCGCGCCACGGTCGGACGCCACTGGGCGGGCAGGGTGCCCGGCACGGGAGCCGAGGCGACCACCGCCGTGAAGGACCGGATGTCGACGGCAGGGTCGACCACCCGGATCTCCGCCTTGTCACTGTCCGGCGGCTGAGCCAGCCAGAAGACGATGAGCACCAGGACCATGACCACGCCCAGGGACCGCACCATGTCGCCGGCTGTCTCGCGGCCCCGCTTGCGCTTGCGCTGCGGAGTGGGGTCACTCACGAGGTGCCTCCGATCCGGCCGATGAGGGCGAGCACGTCGGCGGCGAGTCGCTCGGCAGCTGCCTCGTCCTCGCACACGGCCACCTCGTGTCCGGCTTCGCTCACGACCGTGGTGAGCACCAGCACGAGCGCGTCACCCCAGGGCTCAGCGTTGTCGTCCGGGCCGGTCCGGAGCAGCGCCGCGTTGCGGCGCGTCCACTCGCGGTAGCGACGGCGGGCCACCAGCTCGAAGCCGGGTGGACCGCCGCCGGCGAGGAAGATCCGCGACAGGTCGCGTTCCTGCCAGCAACCCGCGAGGTAGGCCCGCGAGCCGACCACGAACAGCCGGATCGGGTCCGACTCCGTCGTACGAGCTGCCCGCACCGCGGCGGCGGCGCGCTCCTCCTGGCGCTGCTGGTGCTCCTCGAACAGCGCGAGGTAGAGGTCCGCCTTGCCGCCGAAGTGGTGGTAGAGGCTGCCCACGCTGGCGCCCGCTCGCGCCACGACGTCAGCAATGGAGGCCTCGGCAAAACCGCTCGCTGTGAAGACCTCGCGGGCCGCTGCCAGCAGGGAAGTGCGGGTGCTGGCCGCACGTCCGGTCAGCGCCGTCATCCCGACACCTCGCTGTAGGCGATCCGGCGGCGCTGGATCACAGCGCCGATCGTGGCCCACTCCTGGGCCCCCAGCCTGGCGAGCGGCCGCAGCAGCGAGATCTCGGGGCGATCGCCCTGGAGCACGGCCTCGTCGATGCTGATCCACACCACCTCACCGAACACCACCGTCGAGTCACCGCCGAAGTCCTTGGTGCCGACCAACCGGCACTCGATCGCGACCGGCGACTCCGCCACCCGAGGGCACGCCACGACGACACCGGCCTCGCGCGTCACGCCAGCCATGTCGAACTCACTGGTGTCAGACGGGTAGTCGGTGGCCGTCATGTTGATCTGCTCCAGCAACGGCTCCGGCGCCAGGCTGATGGTGAACTCGCCGGTGGCCCGGGCGTTGCGCAGCGAGTCCTTGGTCCCGACTGACGTGAACTGGACGACCGGCGGTTGCACCGAGGAGATCGTGAAGAACGAGTGCGGGGCGAGGTTGTCGACGCCGTCGGGCGACCGGGTGCTCACCCAGGCAATCGGACGGGGCACCACGATGCTGGTCAGCAGGCTGTAGACGGCCGGCCCCAGGACGGCAGGGTCGTAGTCGCGGCGCAGCACACCTCCAGCCTCTCACTCGACCCGAACGCTGTTCTACTGGCCTCATATCCGGTGGTATGACCATCATGACTCCGCAGATGCGGCTCTAGCCGCAGGTTAGTCTCCGCAGATGCACAGTTATCGACTGGCTGCTGCCGCCGCGCTGCTCGGAGTGAGTGACGACACCCTGCGGCGCTGGGCCGACGGCGGCCGGCTGGTCACCAGCCTGGACGCCGACGGTCGGCGAGTGGTCGCTGGTAGGGATCTGGCGGCCTTCGCGGTCGAGCAGGCCGGCGAGCCGGAGGGCTCCCGCCACTCCTCCGCGCGCAACCGCTTCGAGGGCATCGTGACTCGCGTCGTGCGCGGCGACGTGGTCTCCCAGGTGGAGCTGCAGTGCGGCCCGCACCGCGTGGTGTCGCTGCTGAGCACCGAAGCCGTTGACGCCCTCGGCCTCGTCCCGGGCGCACCGGCCATCGCCGCCGTGAAGTCCACCAACGTCGTGGTGGAGCTGCCGTGAGACGCATCGTCGTCGGGCTCCTGATCGCCATCGCCGGTCCCGGCTGCGGCGACGGAGACACGGCCACCCGAACCCCCCTGGTCGTGCTGGCCGCGGCCTCCTTGACCGAGTCCTTCGCCGCCCTGGAGACCGCGTACGAGTCGGCGCACACCGACGTCGACGTCCGGCTGTCGTTCGCCGGCTCGCAGGTGCTCGCTGCGCAGGTCCGGGAGGGAGCACCTGCCGACGTCCTGGTCACCGCCGACGAGGCAACGATGCACGCCGTCGCCGGCGAGCTGGAGACCCTGGCCGTGATCGCGCGCAACCAGCTGGCCATCGTCACCGCCGCCGGGAACCCGAAGGGCATCACGAGGCTGTCCGACCTGGCGCGGCCCGACGTCACCGTCGTCCTCGCGGGGCCGAAAGTGCCCGTCGGCAAGGCCGCCCGGTCGGCCCTCGCGGCGGCGGGCGTTGTCGTCAAGCCCGTGTCCGAGGAGCCGGACGTGAAAGCGGTGGTGAGCAAGGTCCGACTCGGAGAGGCCGATGCGGGCATCGCCTACGTCACCGACGTGCGCGGGACCGAGGTGGCGGGCAGCCCCTTGCCGGGCACCAGCAACAGCTATCCCGCGGCGGTGCTGCGGTCCGCTCCACATGCCGCTGCCGCTCGGGCCTTCGTGGCCTTCCTCACGTCCGCGTCGGCGCAACGGGTGCTGGGCGGCTTCGGGTTCCTCCCGCCGGCATGAGGCGCCCGCCTGCCGCACTGGTGGTGCCCGCGCTGCTCGGCCTTGCCCTCGTCGTCCTGCCGTTGCTCGGCCTCCTCGCCCGCACCCCGTGGACCCGGCTGCCCGAGCTGCTCGGGCAGGAGCGCGTCCAACAGGCCCTGCTGCTGTCGCTGCGCTGCTCGCTCGGCGCACTCGCGGTCGCGCTACTCCTCGGGGTGCCGCTCGCCTGGTTGCTCGCCCGCGGCGGGCTGCCTGGCACCCGCGTCCTGCGCGCGCTGGTGCTCGTCCCGATGGTGCTGCCGCCGGTCGTCGGCGGCGTCGCGCTGCTGCTCGCCTTCGGGCGACGGGGGCTGCTCGGCCCACTGCTCGTCGACACCGGGACCACCCCCGCCTTCACGTCGTACGGCGTGGTGCTGGCAGAAGCCTTTGTGGCGCTGCCCTTTCTCGTGCTCGTTCTTGAAGGCGCGATCACCGGGCTGGACCCGGCCCACGAGGAAACCGCGGCAATGCTCGGAGCCGGCCGGGTGCGGGTGTTCCTCACGGTGACGCTGCCGATGGTCGCGCCGTCGCTGGCGGCCGGTGCGGCGTTGGCGTGGGCACGGGCGCTCGGCGAGTTCGGCGCGACGATCACCTTCGCCGGCTCGCTGCCCGGGACCACCCAGACGCTGCCGCTGGCCGTCTACGACCTGCTGGTCGACGACCCGCCCGCGGCCTACGCCGTCAGCGCTCTGCTGCTCGCGGTGTCGGTGGGACTCGTCGTCGGGTTGCGTGCCCGGTTGGTCCGATGAGGGCCTCGATCACGGCCCGGGCCGGCGACTTCTGCGTCACGGCCGCTCTGCACGTGGCGCCCGGTGAGGTCGTGGCCCTGGTCGGCCCCAACGGCGCCGGCAAGACGACGCTGCTGCGCGGCCTCGCTGGGCTGGCGCCCGCCACCGGTTCGCTGCTGCTCGGTGACCGCGAGCTGCTGACGTTGCCTCCCGAGCAGCGCGGCATCGGCTGGGTGCCGCAGGCAGGGACGCTCTTCCCGCATCTGCGCGCGGTCGACAACGTCGCCTACGGCCTACGGGGAAAGCTGTCCCGCCGGGCAGCCCGCGTGGCCGCCATGGCCTGGCTGGACCGGCTCGGCATTGTGGAGTTGGCCGACCGCCGCCCCGGTCAGCTGTCCGGCGGGCAGGCGGCCCGCGTCGCGCTGGCCCGGGCCCTCGCGCCCGACCCTGCCCTGCTGCTGCTCGACGAGCCGCTCGCCGCGCTCGACGCCACCACCCGCGACGACGTACGCCGGATGCTGCGGGCCACCCTGGCCGGCGGGCCGGTCCGCGTGCTGATGGTCACCCACGACCCGGTCGACGCGTTGTCGGTCGCTGACCGCGTCGTGGTGCTCGAGGGCGGCGCCGTGGTGCAGGACGCGGCCGTGGCCGACCTGGCGCGCGCACCTCAGACCCCGTGGGTCGCGGCGCTGCTCGGTCTCAACGCGTGGCCGGGGACAGCCACGGTTGACGGGGTGGCGATCACGGGTGGCGGTCAACTGGTCGTCGGCACCCCCCTGCCGGTCGGCAGCCAGGCTCTGGCACTGGTGGCGCCATCGGCGGTCGCGCTGCACCGACAGCGGCCCGAAGGTTCACCGCGCAACACCCTCGTCGGTGACGTGACCGAGGTGACGGCACTCGGAGGTCGGGTCCGGGTGCGGGTCGACTCGGTGCCGCCGGTGATCGCTGAGGTGACGGTCGCGGCCGCCGCTGAGCTCGCGTTGGCCACGGCCGGCCCAGTGTGGGCATCGGTGAAGGCCGTCGAGGTGCAGCTCGTCGCGAGGGTGTGAGCGGGTGCTGCGCTGGCTAGGCTCCGGGCATGACCTCCCCTGACGTCCCGGACAGCCTGTCGGTCAAGGCCGAGGCTCCTGACCGCAACCTCGCCCTCGAGCTGGTGCGCGTCACCGAGGCCGCCGCGATGGCAGCCGGGCGCTGGGTCGGCCGCGGCGACAAGAACGGCGGCGACGGCGCGGCCGTCGACGCGATGCGGCAGCTCATCGGCACCGTCTCGATGAAGGGCGTCGTCGTCATCGGCGAGGGCGAGAAGGACGAGGCGCCGATGCTCTTCAACGGCGAGGAGGTCGGCAACGGCGACGGACCGGAGTGCGACGTCGCCGTCGACCCCATCGACGGCACCACTCTCATGGCCAAGGGCATGCCCAACGCACTCGCGGTGATGGCGGTCGCCGAGCGCGGCACCATGTACGACCCGTCGGCGGTCTTCTACATGGACAAGCTGGTCACCGGCCCTGACGCCGCCGGGGTCGTCGACATCTCCGCACCGGTGGCCCACAACGTGCAGGCCGTCGCCAAGGCCAAGGGGCTGTCGGTCGAGGACGTGACCGTCTGCATCCTGGATCGCCCGCGCCACGAGGACCTCGTCCACGAGGTGCGACTTGCCGGTGCCCGGATCAAGTTCATCTCCGACGGAGACGTCGCCGGTGCGGTGATGGCCGCGACCGAGGGCACCGGCGTCGACCTGCTGCTCGGCATCGGCGGCACCCCCGAGGGCATCATCACGGCCTGCGCCGTGAAGTGCCTGGGCGGCGTGATCCAGGCCAAGCTGTGGCCGCAGAAGAAGTCGGAGTTCACCAACGCCGCCGCGGCCGGGCTCGACCTCGACGCGATCCTGCACACCCACGACCTGGTCCGCAGTGACAACGTGTTCTTCGTAGCCACCGGGGTCACCGACGGGGAGCTCGTCGACGGCGTCCGCTACCGAGGCGGCGGCGCGACCACCGAGTCGCTCGTCATGCGCTCGCGCTCCGGCACGATCCGGCGCGTGAAGTCAGAGCACCGCTTCACCAAGCTGCGCGCCTACTCCGCCATCGACTTCGAGCACGCCCGCTGACCGGTGCGCATCGCCACCTGGAACGTCAACTCGATCGGCGCCCGACTACCGCGGCTGCTGGAGTGGCTGGAGTCGTGCTCGCCGGACGTGGTCGCCCTGCAGGAGACCAAGTGCGCCGATGCCGCCTTCCCCTACGAGCCCCTGCGCGCGCTGGGCTACGAGGCTGCTCACGCGGGTGACGGCCGGTGGAACGGCGTCGCGGTGCTCTCCCGCGTCGGGATCAGCGATCTGAATCTCGCCCTGGACGGCCACCCGGAGCCGCGGGTCGCCTCCGCCCGGTGCGGGCCCCTGCACGTCACGTCTGTCTACGTCCCCAACGGCCGCTCCCTCGACGACCCGCACTACGCCTACAAGCTCGACTGGTTCGCCTCCCTGCGGGCCCGGCTCGAGGGGCAGGACCCGACGCACCCGGTCGTCGTGATGGGTGACTTCAACGTCGCCCGCACCGACGACGATGTGTGGGACATCGCCGCTTTTGCGGACTCCACGCACGTCACACCCGCCGAGCGGGCTGCGATGGACGCCCTCGTCGACTGGGGCCTGGTCGACGTCGCAGCCCGGCCCGGCAAGGGCGACCGGCCCTTCACCTACTGGGACTACCGGGCCGGCATGTTCCACAAGGACCTCGGCATGCGGATCGACTACGTCCTCGCGACGCCCGCCGTCGTCGTACGCGATGCCTGGGTCGATCGAGAGGCCCGCAAGGGCAAGGGCGCCAGCGACCACGCCCCGGTCGTGGTGGACATCGAGCTCTGACCCAGCTCAGGCGGTGAGCGCATGGCGGGCCCGGACCGGAACCGCCGACCAGCGCCAGGCAAGGCCGAGCACCAGCACGACGGCCGCGGTGAGCAGCTCCGGATGGCGCCCGTGGGTGCCGCCCGGCGGGGCTGGGTGTGACCGGGCGAGGCCACTCGGTGGGCGACCAACCCGCGGTGCGAGCTCCGACCTAGGCTGGCCGCATTCCGTCGTACGACCTGGAGCCAGCCGTGCCCGAGTTCGACTACACCGACCTGCTGCCGACCGGGCCGGATGAGACCGGTTATCGCCTGGTGACCAGTGCAGGCGTGTCCGTGGTGTCGGCGCTGGGCCGTGACTTCCTGCAGGTCGAACCCGAGGCGCTGCGGCTGTTGGCAGCGACCGCGATGCGCGACATCGCGCACCTGCTGCGGCCCGGGCACCTCGCGCAGCTGCGGTCGATCCTCGACGACCCGGAGGCGTCGGCCAACGACAAGTTCGTCGCGCTGGACCTGCTGAAGAACGCCAACATCGCGGCGGGCGGGGTGCTGCCGATGTGTCAGGACACCGGCACGGCCATCGTCATGGGCAAGCGCGGATCAACGGTGCTCACGGACGACCACGACGCCGAGCACCTCTCGCGCGGCATCTACGACGCCTACACGACCCTCAACCTGCGCTACTCCCAGCTGGCGCCCATCACGATGTGGGAGGAGCGCAACACCGGCTCCAACCTGCCCGCGCAGATCGAGCTCTACGCCGGCAAGGGTGCGGCGTACGAGTTCTTGTTCATGGCGAAGGGCGGCGGCTCGGCCAACAAGTCCTACCTGTTCCAGGAGACCAAGGCGGTCCTGAATCCGACTGCCATGCTGCGGTTCCTTGAGGAGAAGATCCGCGGCCTGGGGACCTCAGCCTGTCCGCCGTATCACCTCGCGATCGTCGTGGGCGGCACCTCAGCGGAGCAGGCGCTCAAGACCGCGAAGTACGCCAGCGCCCGATACCTCGACACCCTGCCGCTCTCGGGCTCGCCTGCCGGTCATGGCTTCCGGGACATCGAGCTCGAGGCGGAGGTGCTGGAGCTGACCCGCCGGATCGGCATCGGCGCACAGTTCGGCGGCAAGTACTTCTGCCACGACGTGCGGGTCGTGCGGCTGCCACGGCATGGTGCGTCGTGCCCGGTGGCGATCGCCGTGTCGTGCTCGGCCGACCGGCAGGCCCGCGCGCGGATCGACGCATCCGGCGTATGGCTGGAGGCCCTGGAGACCGACCCGGCGCAGTACCTGCCCGAGGTGGAGGCGGCCGCCGGCGAGGTCGTGAAGATCGACCTCAACCGGCCGATGTCGGAGATCCGCGCGACGCTGTCCGCGCTGCCGGTGAAGACCCGGGTGTCGCTGACCGGACCGCTGGTGGTGGCCCGCGACATCGCCCACGCCAAGATCGCGTCCCTGCTCGACGAGGGCCTGCCCATGCCGGACTACCTCCGCGACATGCCCGTCTACTACGCCGGACCAGCAAAAACCCCTCCCGGAATGGCGTCCGGTTCCTTCGGTCCCACCACGGCGGGGCGGATGGACTCCTACGTCGACCGCTTCCAGGCCGCCGGCGGCTCCCTGGTGATGCTGGCCAAGGGCAACCGCTCCCAGCAGGTCACCGATGCGTGCGCCCGGCACGGCGGCTTCTACCTCGGCTCCATCGGCGGGGCGGCCGCCCGGCTCGCCCAGGACTGCATCACCAAGGTCGAGGTCCTGGAGTATCCCGAGCTCGGCATGGAAGCGGTCTGGAAGATCGAGGTCAAGGACTTCCCCGCCTTCCTGGTCGTCGACGACAAGGGCAACGACTTCTTCGCCGAGACCGGCAAGGGCCCCGCCGACGCCGACGCCGGTCCGGTGGCCGTCACCATCGGCTCCCGCCCCTCCCCCTGACCCCCTTCCGCAACGTCCACCCGACCATCCCCT
>JBKKBU010000039.1:0-22306 GCA_046713755.1 Mycobacteriales bacterium | reverse complement strand
GGGCACGCCGGCTGGACCGAGCACCGCGACCCACTCCCCCGCCGGACGCCGGAGGAAGACCTTGCCCAGGGCTGCCCCCAGGCGCACGCGGTCAGCCACCCGACCCGAGTTGGTAGCCCACTCCGGTCGCAGCTCCAGGCCCACGGCCGCGCACAGGTCGGCGAACTGCCGGTCGTTACCGGCGCCGAGGACCAGCGGCCGGTCAGCGCACAGAACTGGCCCGTAGGGCGCGATGTTCGGGTGGTCGTTGCCGCCGAACGACGGGATGGTGCCGCCCACCAACGCATTGCTTGCCTGGTTGACCAGCATCGAGACGGCCGCCTCGAGCAGGCCCACCTCGATGCGCGGGCCGGTCCCCGACGTGCTCCTCGCCAGCAGGCCAGCGAGTGCTCCGACGGCGGCGTACAAGCCGGTCACCACGTCGGCGACGGCCACCCCCACCTTGGTCGGCTCGGTCGTGCCGGTCACCGACATCAGGCCGCTGCGGGCCTGCGCCATGACGTCGTAGCCAGGCTTGTCGCCGTCGGGGCCGTCGCTGCCTGCGCCCCGCACCGAGATCCACACGCAGTCGGTGTCGTCGCGGATCGCCGACAGCCCGAGTGCGTCGAGGTGCCGCGGCAGGAAGTTCTCCACCACGACGTCTGCCGCCTGTGCCAACCGCCTCACGACGGCTCGGCCTGCCTCGCCGGTCAGGTCCAGCGCGATCGAGCGGCGGTCCCGGTTGACGGCGAAGAAGTACGCCGCATCGGTGCCGTGGAAGGGCGGCCCCCAGTGGCGGGTGTCATCGCCAACACCTGGTTTCTCGACCTTGACGACGTCGGCGCCGAGATCGGCCAGCACCATGCAGCAGTAGGGGCCCGCGAGCACCCGGGAGAGGTCCAGGACCCGAACGCCCGCCAGTGGGCCGCTCCCTTCGGGGGACGGCCAGCCGGGACCTGCGGCGAGGGCAGCGGAGAGGTCGTCGATGGCGGTCATAGATCGGCGGGCGGGGGCGGGCGACCCTCCCAGGGGGTCGACAGCACCACGGTGGTGCGGGTCCGCACCCCTGCGGCCGCGCGGACCTCTTGGAGGAGTGACTCGAGGTCGCCCGGTCCCGCGACTCTGACCTTGAGGATGTAGCTCTCATCCCCGGCGACGCTGTGGCAGGCCTCGATCGCAGCGAGATGTCGAAGGCGATCGGGAGCGTCGTCAGGGGCCGCGGGGTCGATCGGGGTGATGCTGATGAACGCGGTCAGCGGCAGCCCCGTCGCAATCGGGTCGAGGGTGGCGGCGTAACCGGTGATGGCGCCGCGCTGCTCGAGTCGGCGCACCCGCTGATGGGCTGCGCTGGTGGACAGCCCGGTCTCCCGAGCGAGATCGGTGTAGCTGCGCCGGCCATCCTCGGCGAGCAACCGCAGGATCTGGCGGTCAAGGGCGTCGAGGTCGGTACTCACCGTTGCCTCACGGGCGCGTCAACGAGCGGCCGATGACGACCCGCTGGATCTGGTTGGTGCCCTCGAAGATCTGCATGATCTTGGCCTCCCGGAAGTAGCGCTCGGCCGCGAAGTCCTCGACGTAGCCGTAGCCGCCGAGCACCTGGATCGCATCGGTGGTGACCTTCATGGCGGTGTCGGTCGCGAAGAGCTTGGCCATCGAGGCCTGCGGCCCGTAGGGGCGGCCGCTGTCCTTGAGCCGGGCGGCGTGCAGGTAGAGGGCCCGAGCTGCTTCGACCTGGGTGGCCATGTCGGCCAGGATGAACGACAGCCCTTGGAACTCCGCGATCGCCTTGCCGAACTGCCGACGTTCCATGGCGTAGGAGACGGACAGGTCCAGCGCGGCTTGGGCCAGCCCGACGGCGCAGGCCGCGATGCCGAGCCGGCCGCCGTCTAGGGCGCTCATGGCGATCCGGAAGCCGTCGCCCTCACCCGCGATCAGCCGGTCGCTGGGGATCCGGGCGCCGTCGAGCTGCATGGTCGCGGTGTGCGAGGACCGCATGCCCATCTTCTTCTCGGGCGGTTGAGCCTGCAGACCCGGTGTCTCCGCGGCCGCGAGGAGGCAGGAGATGCCACTCGGGCCGTCGCCGCCGGTGCGCACCATGAGGTTGTAGAAGTCGGCGTGTCCGCCGTGGGTGACCCAGGCCTTGGCGCCATCGACGACGTAGTCGGAACCGTCTAGGCGTGCCTTGGTCGACAGCGCCCCGGCGTCCGAGCCGCTGTGGCTCTCCGACAGGCAGTACGCACCGAGCAGCTCGCCCCCGAGCAGGTCGGGCAGGAACCGCGCCTGCTGCTCCGGCGTCCCCCACGCAGCGACCGGGAAGCACGACAGCGTGTGCACGCTCACGCCGACCGCGAACCCTGCCCACACCCTGCCGATCTCCTCGAGCACCTGCAGGTAGACCTCATACGGCTGGCCGCCGCCGCCGTGCTCCTCGGGATAGGCCAGGCCGAGCAGGCCGGCCCTGCCCAGCGTCCGGAACTGCTCGCGCGGGAAAACCGCACCGCGTTCCATCTCCTCCACGCGCGGCGCGAGCTCACCCTCGACGATCTCGCGCGTCAGCCCGATGAGCGCCTCGGCCTCGGGGGTCGGCAGCGAGCGGGTCACAGGGGGCATGCGGTTCCTCACGAGTGGGCTGGTGCGTCCACGCTATCGCCGCTGATCGGCCCCGCCCCGTGGCAGGGACCCGGGCCTCGACGTAGAACGTGTTCTCATGTCGCGTTTTCGGTGTGTCGTCGCCGCCTGCACCCTGGCCGCCCTGGGCGCCGTCCCGGGCCTCGCGGGCGCCGCCCCCAGCTCGGCGCCAGCCAAGGGGGCAGCCGGACTGCCCGATGGTGTCCCTGCTGCAGCGCTGCAGCCTGAGCCTGTCTTGCCCGTCCCGGCCGGCTGGACCGGGTCCGAGGCGTTCGCCCGGACCTCCGGCACCGGCCGGCTCGATCGCGGCAGCTTCCTGTGGACCGACTTTCTCTACGACGACCGCGGGACGACCGCCGTGCCCGGTGGCAGTCCGGCGGAGGCCGGGGTGCCGTCGTTCGGCACCTACACCTACTCCACGCCCGCGGCCAAGGCGAACGGTGCGGACATCTTCCGGGCTGGCGTGCATCTCGGTAAGGACGCCACGACCTGGCGGGTCGACTGGAACACCTTGGCCGACGCCACCGTGCCGCTCGCGGTCTGGACGATGGACACCGACGACAGGACCACGACGGGTGGCAGCGCCTGGCCGGCCGCCGCCGGGGTCAAGTCACCCGGTATCGAGCGGGCGCTGGTCGTGTCCAGCCGCGGCGCGGCACTTGTCGACAGCACCAGCGGCGCGCAGTTGGCCAGCCTGCCGGTCACCGTCGACAACGCGGCTCGATCCTTCGTCGTCACAGTCCCGAAGCGGCTGCTGCCCGTCTCCGGGACCTGGGCTGTCCGCCTCGCGTCCGGCGTCGCTGACGCCGCCGGAACGGCGATGGCCCGGCCGGGCAGCGCACTCCCCGGGCAGCCAGCCGTCTACCAGGCGTCCTTCCGTGCCCTGGCGCAGGAGTCGCCGATCAACCAGTTCTGGAACGACGGTGCGCAGGTCGCCGCCTTGCGCACCGGCGACCTCTCGCCGTTCGCCGCGAAGGTGAGCTGGTCCGACCTCTCAGATCGTCGTACGACGCCGGAAGCCGCCCCGCGTGGCTGGAGCCCGCGTTGGTACGCCTCTTCGGTCGAGCCCGGTCAGGGCAAGCTGACCGGCGCCGACACGCTCCGCGACAACCAGCCCAACTACCTGGGCCGCGTCCAGCCCTACAGCGTCTACATCCCCCAGTCCTATGACGGCCGTCGGCCGAGCAGCCTGACGTTCCTGCTGCACTCGTTCACGCAGAACCACAACCAGTACGCCTCGACCACGCCGACCTTCTCGCGGGTGGCCTGCGAGGACCGCGACTCGATCTGCGTGACGACGCTCGGTCGCGGCCCCGATGGGCAGTACGAGGGCCTGGCAGAGCTGGACTTCTGGGAGGTGTGGGCCCGGACGGCGGCGAGCTACCGCCTCGACCCGGAGCGCACCGTCGTCGCCGGCTACTCGATGGGCGGCTTCGGTACGACGAAGCTCGCCACCGAGCACCCGGACCTGTTCGCCAAGGCCGTGACCCTCGCCGGGACGCCAGGTGCGATTCCCGGTCTGGCGAACCTGCGCGAGGTGCCGTTCTACCTCGCGGGAGGGGTGGCCGACGAGCTCGTGCCGGTGACCCGGCAGAAGGAGGTCGCGGACGCGCTCGACGGCTACGGCTTCCGCTACCGCTGGCTCGTGCACGCGACCGACCACGTGGCGTACGAGCTGCAGGACGGCTTCGGCGACGCGGCGACCTGGATGGGCGACCCGCGCCGCAGCCGCAACCCGGCTCGCGTGACCTATGGCTGGGCCAAGGCGAACGAGCAGCGGAGCAACGGGTTGGCCCTCACCGGCGCCTACTGGCTCGACGAGATCGCCGCCCGGACTCCCACCGCCAAGGTCGATGCCGTCAGCAGCGCTCGCCCCGCCACCGCCGTCACCACGACCACCACCTCTGGGGTGCTCGCCCCCGGTGACACGTCGGGTCCGGCCGTGACCCGCCAGCTGACCTGGGCGACCGGTGCCCCGCGGCCTCAAGCGCAGGCCTTGGCGCTCACCCTGACAGGGGTGTCGCGGATCGTGATCGACCTCAAGGGTGCCGGCCTCGACGGTGAGCCGTTCTCGCTGACGACGACCAGCGACGGCCCGACGACGGTCGTCCTGCGCGGTCCCGATGGCGACCGCACCGTCACCGTCGAAGCCGGCTCGGCCACCCGCACCGTCTAAGCCCCGCACCGTCCAAACCCCGCGCCGGCGGCGTGCCCGGCCGACGGGGTGTCCTCCTCCAGCGTGTGCCAACTGCACGCTCCTTGCCGCACCCCCGCCTTCCCAGGGCACAGCGCGTGCAGTTGGCACAGGCAACGGCACAGCGCGTGCAGTTGGCACACACGCGCGCAGGACCTCACCACCTCCCGGCCCGTCATCCACACCCGCGCACTCCGTCCACAATCACGACCAGCGGGCTCGCGTGCCAGCCGCAACGCAACAGGCTGCGGCGCATGGACGTCTCCGAGATCGTCAGGTCAGCCAGGGTCTCCGCGGGCTTCGATCAGCGCACGCTCGCTGCTGCCGCTGGACTCTCGCGCGGCGGGCTCGGCGACATCGAGGCCGGCCGCCGCCGGCCCTCCTGGGCGGTCCTCTGCCTGCTCCTCGACGCCTGCGGCCTCGAGCTCGCCCTGACCCGTCCCAGTCCGGAGCTCAGTCCCCGTCAGAAGGCGTACCTCTGCCTCAGCACCAGCGAACGCCTGTACAGCTCGCTCGGGGGCGAGCGGCACCCGGGCACCGTGCTGGGCTGCGAGACGTGGCAGCAGTTGAGCGCCCTCAGTCGACAGGGGCGGCTGAGCCTTCCGTCCGAGTCGGCGATCGGTGTCTGGCTCGCCGACGTCCTGGCACCGAGCCCGCTGCCGGTCGTCTGGCACGGCGCGGCCGAGCCTCCACTCGCGGGTGACCTGCTGACCCTCAGCCATGATCCCGCGCCACCTGCAGCGCACCTCATTCCCGCGGGCACGTATCGCGGCAACAACGTCTGGCTTCCCACCCCGGTGGCGCTCTCGCTCCAGGTGGAGGTGTTCGAGCATGCGGCAGGGCTGCGCGCGGTGAGCCGCTACCTACATGTCGAGGAAGGGTTCGACGACGCCCGGCGGCGGCGCCCCGCGCACCGCTGGAGCAGTCCGGAACGCGAGGAGCAGGACATCCAGGACCGTTACGCCTACGGCAACATCCGGGCGCGGCCTAGCTCGCTCGACCGACGGGAGTGGCGCGCCCGCAGCGTCGTGAGCTTCGCCCAGTGGCTCAGCATCAACCGCTACCCCAACCCGCGCAACAACGAGTGGGCGGTCTGACAGGCTGTCGGGCGTGCCCGGACAGCTGACGCTCCTCGACGCCCCCAGCCTGTGGTACCGCTCGTTCTACGGGGTGCCGGACTCCATCACCGCTCCCGACGGCACCCCGGTCAACCTCGTCCGCGGGACCATCGACCTGATCGGCCGGATCGTCAAGGACACCCGCCCCGGCCGCCTGGTGGCCGCCCTCGACCTGGACTGGCGTCCGGCGTTCCGCGTCGCCGCCGTCCCGTCGTACAAGGCTCATCGGGTGGCCACGGCCGGAGGCGAAGAGGAGCCGGCGTCACTCACGGTGCAGGTGCCCATCCTGCTCGAGGTGCTCGACGCCCTCGGGGTGTGCGTCGTCGGCGCCGAGGGGCACGAGGCCGACGACGTCCTGGGCACGCTGTCGACCCGGGAGCCCGGACCGGTCGACGTCGTCACCGGCGACCGCGACCTGTTCCAGCTCGTCGACGACGACCGCGGCGTCCGTGTCCTCTACACCGTCGAGAAGCTCAAGCCGTACGACGAAAGCGCCGTCACGGCCAAGTACGGCATCCCGGGTCGCTCCTACGCCGAGTTCGCCGTCCTGCGCGGCGATCCGAGCGACGGCCTGCCCGGCGTGAAGGGCGTCGGCGAGAAGACGGCGGCGGCGCTGGTCAACAGCTTCGGGACGGTCGACGGCATCATCGCGGCGCTCGATCGGGCCCGGGACACCGGCGTCGAGGACGGCTTTCCGGCCGGGGCTCGCAACAAGCTCGAGGCGGCCCGCGACTACCTCGCAGTCGCCCCGGCGGTGTCTCGCACTGTCCGCGACCTCCCCATCCCCGACCTCGACGACGCCCTCCCCCGCTCCCCCAGCGACCCTGGCCGACTACTTGCCCTGTCGGACCGATGGGGGCTCGAGAGCTCGCTGGAGCGCTTCCTGCAGGCCTGCGAGGTCGCGCACAGCAGGTGAGCCGCGCGCTCGGTCCGCCCGTCCTCAGGGTGTTGTGGGTCAACCGGCCGCGCTCACCAGGATCAGGTGGCACAATGGCTACTGATGAGTAACAACTCGGCTGGTTTCTCGGTCCGCACGCGGGTTGCGGACCTGGAAGACGCCGCCCACGGCGAGCTCGACGTCCTCGTCGTCGGCATGGGCGCGACCGGCGCGGGGGTCGCCTTGGATGCCGCCAGCCGGGGCCTGCGAGTAGCCGTCCTGGACCGGGGCGATCTGGCCAGCGGCACCAGCAGCAAGAGCAGCAAGCTCGTCCACGGGGGCCTGCGCTACCTCGAGAACTACGAGTTCTCGCTCGTCCGTGAAGGAGTCCTGGAGCGGCAGCTGCTCATGCGGCTCGCACCGCACCTGGTCCGTCCCATGGACTTCCTCTACCCGGTCTGGCCGGACACGGCACGGCGTCGGCTGCTGGGGCTGGGGCTGACGACCTACGACGTGTTCGCGTTGGCCTCGCTCGGCGGTCGGGCCAGCGAGGTGAAGCGGCACATCCGGGTGTCTGCCGAGGAGGCCGTCGAGCTGGCGCCTGCGCTGGCCGACAGCGGTCTGGCGTACTCCTACCTCTATGGCGACTGCGCCACCGACGATGCTCGGCTGGTACTGGCGGTCGTGCAGGCCGCCCGCCGGTTCGGAGCCATGACCGTGCCGTACGCCGAGGTCACCGGCCTGCTCCAGGACGACGGTCGCGTGGTCGGCGCGACGGTGCAGGACCAGCTCACCGGCACGACGTTGCACCTGCGGGCGCGCCACGTCGTCAACGCCACCGGCGTCTGGGTCGACCGCCTGCAGGGCTTCGAGGAACCCGGTCGGGCACCGGTGGTGCAGCCGTCCAAAGGCGTGCACGTCGTCGTTCCTCGCGAACGGCTGCCGCTGCTGAAGGCATCGGTCCTGCTGCCCTCGAAGCAGGGCGACGGTCGTTCGATGTTCGCCATCCCCTGGGGGCGCCAGACCATCCTCGGGACGACGGACACCCCCTACGACGGCGACCTCGAGCAGCTCAGCCTGACCGGGCAGGACCTCGACTACGTCCTCGCGGCGGGCAACGACGTCTTCCGGCGCGAGCTCACCGCCGACGACGTGCTGGGCGCCTGGGCAGGTGTGCGGCCGCTGCTCCGCGACGACGGCTCAGGCTCCATGAGCGACGTCTCCCGCCGGCACTCTCTCGTCGAGGGCTCTGGCGGTCTGCTCACCATCACGGGCGGCAAGCTCACGACCTATCGCCGCATGGCCAAGGACGTCGTCGACCGGATCGTGGAGCGCGACGGCCGGCGGGCGCGCTGCCGCACCGACGAGATCGCGTTGTCAGGCACCCGGCCGTTGGACTCGTTGCAACAAGAGGTCTCCGCTGCCGCCGTGCCCCTGGGGCTGGACGACGAGGTGGCACGCAACTTGGTCCGGCAGGCCGGTGAGCGGGCCTCTGATGTCCTGTCACTCGTCGCGGCGGATCCCGCGTTGGGCCGGCGGTTGTCGCCCTGGTCCCCCCACATCGCGGCCGAGGTCGTCCATGCCGCGCGCGCCGAGGGCGCGGTGACGCTCGACGACGTGTTCAGCCGCCGTACTCGACTGTCGCTGCGTTCCAAGGACGCCGCGCTGCCGGCCGCTCCTGAAGCGGCGCGGCTGCTGGCTGCCGAGACGGGGCACGACGATGGCTGGGCAGCCGCCCAGGTCGCTAGCTACGCCGACGCCGTCCGCCGCGAACGCGGCGTGCTGGGCCTTCCCGACGCGAGGGCCCTTCCCGCGACCGGCTGACCCGGTTGGTCACGTGACCGAGGTGTAGGCGACGACGCCGCGCCGGATGGCGCCGACCGCCTTGCGGGCGTTGGCCCGCACCGGGTCGGGGGCAATCGCGGCGATCTGCCCGAGCAGGTCGATGAGCTGCTTGCACCAGCGCACGAAGTCACCGGCGGTGAGCTCATCGTCGTCACCGAGGACGGTGTCGAGCCCGGCCCCTGCGGCCCACTGCCACGCGGCGGTCGCAAAGCCAGCATCGGGCTCGCGGAGCAGCTCGACCTTGTGCCCGCCCTCGAGGTCCGCGAGCGCTGCCCAGAGCCGGGTCGTCTCGGTCAGCGCCGCCTGGACGGCCCCGGACGGCACCCGGGGCGACGCGCCATCGGGTCGGCGCGCGGAGTAGACCAGCGACGACACCACGGCGGCAAGCTCGGCCGGTCCGAGGTCGTCCCAGACGCCTTCGCGCAGGCACTCCACGGCGAGCAGATCGCTCTCGCTGTAGACCCGGGCGAGCTGCCGGCCCGCATCGGTGACCTCCCCGTCCGCGAGGTAGCCGAGCTCCCCCAGCACTGCACAGACCCGGTCGAAGGTGCGCGCGATGGAGCCGGTCTTACCGGCCACTCGGTGCTCGAGGCCATCGGTGTCGTGGCGCAGCCGGACCCAGCGCTCGGCCCACCGCAGATGCGCCTCCCGGTCATCACAGCCGTGCACGGGGTGCCGGCGCAGCGCGGTCCGCAGCGTCTGCAGCTGGTCGTCGTCGCCCGGGTTGGACCGACCGGCTCGCCCGGTCCGCGGGCCTCTGCTGTCGATGTCGAGGTTGCGCAGCGAAGCAGCGAGGTCCCGACGGGTCTGCGGCGAGCGGTGATCGACGCGTTTCGGCAGCCGGACCTGGCCGAGCGCTTCCACCGCCGTCGGGAAGTCGGCCGGGGACAGCCGCCCAGCCCAGCGGTCCTCGGTGACGACCAGTGGGTGCGCGTCCCCGGCCATCGACAGTCCGGGATCGAGGACGACCGCCAGTCCGCTCCGCCGCCCGTGCGGCACTCGGATGACGTCTCCGGCCTTGAGTCGCTCCAGTGACTGCGCCGCCGCGGCGCGGCGGGAGGCCGCACCGGTCCGGGCCAGCTCGGTCTCCCGACGCTTGATGTCGGCACGCAGCTGGGCGTACGCCTGGACGTCCCCGAGGTGGCACGTCATGGCCTCGCCATAACCCGCTAGTGCGTCGACGTTCTTGGTGATCTGGCGGGCCAGACCCACGACCGACCGATCCGCCTGGAACTGGGCGAAGGAGCTCTCCAGCAGCGCTCGCGCGGACTCCCACCCCACGGTGCCGACCAGGTTGCAGGCCATGTTGTACGACGGGCGGAAGCTCGACCGCAGCGGGTAGGTGCGGGTCGAGGCGAGCCCCGCAACGGCCTTGGGGTCCATGCCCGGCTGCCACAGGACGACCGCGTGTCCCTCGACGTCGATGCCCCGTCGACCGGCCCGACCGGTGAGTTGGGTGTATTCCCCAGGGGTCACGTCGGCGTGGGTCTCGCCGTTCCACTTCACGAGCTTCTCGAGGACCACCGACCGGGCCGGCATGTTGATGCCCAGAGCCAGGGTCTCGGTGGCGAACACCGCCTTGACCAACCCCTGCAGGAACAGCTCCTCGACAACCTCCTTGAAGGTCGGCAGCATCCCGGCGTGATGAGCGGCAATGCCGCGCTCCAAGCCCTCGAGCCACTCCCAGTAGCCCAGGACGCGCAGGTCCTCGCGGGGGATGTCGGCGGTGCGCTTCTCGACCAGCCGGCGGACCGTCGTCCCCTCGATCGCGGTGTTGAGCCGCAGGCCTGATCGAAGGCACTGCTCCACCGCCGCCGCGCAGCCGGCCCGGCTGAAGATGAAGGTGATCGCCGGCAGCAGCCCCTCCCGGTCGAGTCGCTGGAGGACCTCCGGTCGGCTCGTGTGGTGGCGCCGGACCGGCCGACTGCCACGCCCTTCGCGACCCCGCGGCAGGAAGCGCTCCTCGTCACGGGCCAGCCGGACGAGCTCGGGGTTGACGTCGCGCTGCTCCGGGGCGGCGCCCCGCCACTGGTCGTCGGCAACGAAGAGGTCATAGATCCTGGTGCCGACCAGCACGTGCTGCCACAGCGGCACCGGGCGGTGTTCCTCCACGACGACCTCGGTGTCGCCCCGGACAGTGCCGAGCCACTCGCCGAACTCCTCGGCGTTGCTCACCGTCGCCGACAGCGACACCACTGCGACATCGTCCGGCAGGTGGATGATCACCTCCTCCCAGACCGCTCCGCGCTCCCGGTCGGCGAGGTAGTGGACCTCGTCCATGACGACGTGCGACAGGCCGCGCAGGGCATCGGACCCGGCGTAGAGCATGTTGCGCAACACCTCGGTGGTCATCACGACGACGTCAGCGTCACCGTTGACGGCGTTGTCACCGGTGAGGAGACCGACGCGGTCAGCACCATGGCGGGCAACCAGGTCGGCGTACTTCTGGTTGGACAGCGCCTTGATCGGCGTCGTGTAGAAGCACTTGCGGCCCGCCCGTAGCGCCAGGTGCACGGCGAACTCACCCACCACGGTCTTGCCGGCACCGGTCGGGGCGGCGACGAGGACACCCCCGCCCGCCTCCAGCGCCAGGCAGGCGGTGCGCTGGAAGGCATCGAGCCCGAACGGGTAGCCCACTTCGAACTCGCTCAGCGCGGCCCCGCCCTGCGACCGCCGGAAGGACGCGTAGCGCTCGGCTGGCGAGGGCTCGGCCATGACGCGACCCTACGTCGTCGGGGCTCCGATGACCCGCAGCGCGCCGGGTACCACGGTCGCCGTCAGGGGCAGCCTGCCCAGCGGCTCGCCGTCGGCGTAGACGGTGGCGTCGCCTTCGATCCGCACTTCTCGGGCCTGGCCCGTCCAGACCTCCGGGGCGGCGACGTGCGCCCCGCGGAAGACGCTCGGGAACAGTCGCAGGAAACGCCGCCGCGACATGGCGCCGATGACGACGACGTCCAGCAGCCCGTCGTCGAGCCGGGCGTCGGGACACACCCGCATACCGCCGCCGTACGACGCCGCGTTGCCCACCGCCACCAGCATCGCGTCCACCTGGCGAGGCACGCCGTCGAGAACCAGCAGGAAGCGCTTGGGCCGGTAGCTGACCAGCTCGGCGACCACGGCCAGGTCGTACCTGCGACGGCCTCGCGGCCAGGTCATCCGATTGGCTCGGTCGTTGGTCGCGGCGTCGAACCCGGTGCCGAGGACGCACGCCCACCAGCGGTCAGCGGCTCGGGCGACGTCCACCTGGCGCGGCGGCTCGGTCAGGAGCAGCCGGGCGCTGCGCGCCGGATCGCCAAGCGGTAGTCCGAGGGCGCGGGCGAAGTCGTTGCCGGTGCCCGTCGGGACCAGACCGAAGCCGGTGGCGGTGCCGGCCACAGCTTGCAGGGCCAGGTGAGCCATGCCGTCGCCGCCGATCGCCACGAGGGCGTCGACACCGCCGCGGACGGCCTCGCGACAGCGCGCCGCCGCGTCCGCACCATCGGTGCCGACGACCCGTTGCACCGACACGCCCTGGGACTCCAGGTGGGCGGTGACGATGTCGGCAGCAGCCGACGCGCGGCCCTTGCCACTGGTCGGGTTGACCACGAGGGCGACCCGCGAGAGCGCGCTCAGAGCGCGGACGGTCTCGTGTCGACCGGCGACGCCTCGTCGTCGGACAGGCCGCTGAAGTCCTCGTCGCCCGTGCGCCTGCGGCGGGCCCGCTCCCTCAGCCGTGCGATGACGATGCACGCCTCATAAAGCAAGTAGAGCGGCACCGCCATGAAGCAGAACGTGAAGGGGTCCTGGGAGGGCGTGATCAGGGCGCTGGCCGCGAAGATCCCGACGATCATGCCGCGCCGCAACGAGCGCATCTTGGTCGCGGGGAACAGCCCCACGAAGTGCAGGAAGAGCACGACGACGGGGAATTCGAAGGCGATCCCGAATGCCAGCAGGCACAACGTCAGGAACGACAGGTAGCTCTGAATCGACACCAGCGTCGTGATGTCGCCGCCACCGACCTGGAGCAGGAAGTCCAGGCCCCGGCTGATCGTCAGGTAGGAGAAGACCGTGCCCAGCAAGAACAGCACCAACGAGGCGGCCAGGAAGCCCGCGGCGTACTTCTTCTCCTTGCGGTGCAGCGCCGGGGTGATGAAGGCTCCGAGCTGGTAGAGCCACACCGGGGACGACACGATGGCGCCGCCGATGAACGCCACGCGCAGGCGCACCTTGAACTGGTCGAAGATGCCCAGCGAGACCAGGTTGCAGCTCTCGCTGCCTGCCTCGGTCTTGCAGTACGGGGCGCGCAGGAAGTCGTAGACCGGCTCCCAGAAAATGAAGACCACGATGACGCAGAGCGCGACGGCGATCAGCGACTTCGCGGCCCGGTTGCGCAGCTCGACGAGGTGCTCGATCAGGCTCATGCGCCCGTCGGACATGCGGCTTTCGGCTGGGGTGTCCGGCAACTCCGCCGGGCGGGGGCGCGCTGGGGGTCGACCCACCTACGGCGTGGTCGGGTCGGTCCGGCGGTCCTGCTCGGAAGCGGGCGCCGCGATCGTGGGGGGCAGGGCGGGCGGCAGCGCGGCATCCTTGTCGTCGCGGGCGTCCTCGCGGTTGTCGTCGCGCAGGCCCTTGGTCTCGGCCTTGAAGATCCGCAGCGAGCGGCCCAGGGACCGGGACGCATCGGGCAGCCGTTTCGCGCCGAACAAGACCATGATCACGACTGCGATGATCAGCAGCTCCGTGGTGCCGAGACCGGCCACGTCGAACCTCCTCCTGAGACAGCGCTCAGCCTACGCCGGTGAGGGGCGAGGAGACGGCCAGGTGACGAACCCGCGGTGTCGCTAGGGCGTCGTGCCGGGGCGCGGCGGTGGGGTGACGACCTCGAGGCCGCCGGCAGCGGCGTCCATGATCTCCCCCACCTTGCTGACCTCACGGCCGAGCGCCTTCGCGGCTTGCCACATCCGCCAGCCGCACCCGGCCAGCACGCCGAGGACGACCAGCACCAGCACGACGTCGACGGCGACCCAGATCACGCGAGCAGGCTATCCGTCGCTGCGGTCTCGACGCGGCCCGCACCCGGGGACTACGGGCTGACGGACGCTCCGGCGAGGGCAGCGAGCAGGTCCGACTCACCGAGGTGCAGCGCGAAGTCGAGCAGGTCGTCGTAGGAGAGCGCGGCACCGGCGTGCGGCTCGAGAGCCTCGGCGGGGACGTCCCAGACCTGAGCGGGCACGCCGCCCGAGACCAGTAGCGAGACGACGTGGTCGTCGGCTGGCTTGCGGACCTCGTCGGTGCAGGTGGGGCACGCGAAGCAGTAGTAGGAGAGCGGAGCGTGGCTGCAGACCATGAGCGCGACGTCCGCGGGGGTCAGCTCGACCTCGCCGCAGGTGGGGCAGCTCGCCTTGATGGTGGTCATCCCGGTCTCCTGGTTGCCGTCCGATTCGACAACACCGGCATCGGCACGAAGGTCGGTGTGCTTGACGTCCATCCGCCGGGATGGCTCAGAGTGACTAGGCGACAGCCGCGGATGGCCGAGTCGGACGGACCGCGGGCTATCGGTCGCCCTCGTCGGTGTACGCCGCCAGCGCCGCCGCGGCGTCGTCCCTGACCTGGCCGGCCAGCGACGCCGGCGAGATGACCCGGCCGGCGCCGCCCAACCGCAGGGCCAGTCGGCCCAGCCAGCGGGTGTCGGGGGTTCGCAAGCTGACCACCAGCTCGCCGTCCAGCTCTGCCACCGACTCGCACGGGTAGTAGTCCGCCACCCACTGCGCCCCAGGGCCGAGCGCGAGGACCACCAGCTCATCGGTCGGGGACGGCTGGAAGAGGCCCTGGGACAGGTCACGGCTCTCGGCGTGCTCCGGCACGGCAGCAGGCTCATCGAGCACGACCACGGTCGCAATGCGATCGAGCCGGAACAACCGCACCCCTTCGGCCAGTCGACACCAGCCTTCGAGGTAGCCGCGACCCTCGACGACCAGTCGCATCGGGTCGACCATGCGGGTGGTTCGCTCGTCGCGACCGGGGACGTCGTAGTCGAGCCGCACCAGCCGACCGCGTTCGAGCGCATCGCGCAGCGTTGTCAGTACGACAGCCTCAGGCTCCAGCGCCACCTCGACCCGGTGGGCCGGTTCAGCGGCGGCGCCCGCTGCCTCCTCCACCTTGACCAGCGCTCGATCAACGGCGCCCCGGTCGGTCAGTCCGGGGGTCTCGGCGAGGGTGCGCAAGGCGACGACGAGCGCAAGGGCCTCGTCGACAGTGAGCCGGAGCGGCCGCTCGACCCCCTGGGCGTCGAGCAACGTCACGGTGTCGCCCTCGAACTCCACGTCGATGAGCTCGCCTGGGCCATGGCCGGGCAACCCGCAGACCCAGATGAGGTTGAGGTCGCGCCGCAGCCGCTCCTCGGTGATGCCGAACACCGTCGAGACATCAGCGAGCCGAGCCCCTTGGTGCTCGCGCAGGTAGGGCACGAGGGCCAGCAGCCGGGGCAGGTCGTCCAGGGCCCCGATCACGTGGCTGCAGCCAGCGCCGACAATCGGCGTACGACAGCTGCGCGGGCTTCCGGAGGGCTGAGAACCACGGCGTCGGCACCGAAACCCGTCACCCGGTCCGCAAAGCGCTCCGGGTCGGAAAAGCCGACCTCGACGACGTCCCAGCCGTCGTCCTCTGGCGCTACTGCGGTCGCCTCGCGGCGCAGCTCCCAGCCGGTGCCCACCCGCAGGCGGACGGCGGCGGTGCCCCGCGGCTCGTTGCCGGCGAGCATGGCCACCGTGGCGCGCAGGTCGACATCGGGCGCGACGACGGCCCCCGCCGGTCCCTCGGTCCGCACCTCCCCCTCGATCCGGGACAAGCGGAAGACCCGCTCGGCGGCCCGCACCCGGTCATGGCCGACGAGGTACCACCGGCTGTGCCAGGACACCACCCCCCACGGCTCCACGAGGCGCTGCTCGGGCGCGGGTCCGCCGGGCCGTCGGTAGTCGAAGCCGATGACCTGGCGGTCGCGGACCGCCCGCCAGCAGGCGTCGAACGCCGGCTCACTGGCCGCCACCCGTGGCTGCAGGGCACCGGCGGTCTCCACCAGCTCGATCCCGGCGGCCTGCAGCTTGAGCAGGGCCGAACCGACCGCCGCGGCCTGTGGCGCGGACTGCCAGAGGCGGGCCGCGAGGCCGAGCGCGGCCGCCTCATCCGGTTCGAGCGTGATGGGGGGCAGCTCGTAGTCACGCCGCGCGATGCGGTAGCCGGGCTCGTCGTCGTGCGCATGTGAGTCGCTACCGGTCTCCAGCGGGATCCCGAGCTCGCGCAACTCCTCCTTGTCGCGCTCGAACATCCGCCGGAAGGACTCTTCGGATCCCTGCTCGTAGCCGGGGACCGACTCGCGGATCTGCTGCACTGACAAGTAGCGCCGGGTGTGCAGCAGGCAGAGGACGAGGTTGAGGAGCCGTTCAGTCTTCTTCGCCGCCACGGCGCCGACGCTAGCCTGCCGGCGTGCCGGATCGCGGGAGGAGCCAGTGATGGGCAGGTGATCGTCTGGCGGCGCGGGACGGTCGCCGTCGTCGGTCGCTCCTGGGCCGGCGCACTCGAGCTCGAGGTGGACGTGACCGGGCCGGCTCCCGCTGGCCGACTCGCCGCGTTGGCGTACCCCGATCTAGTCGGCACCCCCGTCGTCGGTGACGTCGTGCTGCTGAATGTCACCGCGCTGGGGCTTGGACTGGGCACGGGTGGCTACGCCCTCGTCGTGGCACTCCCCGACCGCCTGCCGGCCGACCCGACCGGTCCTGGACATCTCGTCAAGGCGCGCTACACGCCGCTGCAGACCGTCGTGCTCGGGGCCGACGAGCAGGACTCCCCGCACCACCAGGCGTTGGTGGACCAGGCGCCACTGACCGGCATGCCGGTCATCGTCGCCGACCTGCACTCGTCTTTGCCGGCCATCGTCGCGGGGGTGCTCGAGGCACGCCCGGACACCCGGATCGCCTACGTCATGACCGACGGCGCCGCACTGCCGTTGGCCTTCTCCAGGACCGTGGCTGCGCTGCGCGAGACGCTGTGCGGCACCGTGACGACCGGCCAGGCGTACGGCGGTGATGTCGAGGCCGTCAGCGTGCACAGCGGGCTGCTGGTGGCTGCGCGGGTCCTCGACGCCGAGATCGCCGTGGTCGCTCAGGGGCCAGGCAACCTCGGAACGGGCACGCCGTGGGGCTTCTCCGGCGTGGCAGCTGGCGAGGCGATCAACGCTGCCGTCGCAGTCGGTGCCCGGCCGGTGGCGACGCTTCGGATGTCCGAGGCAGACCCGCGAGCACGCCACCGGGGGGTGTCCCACCACTCCCGGACCGCCTACGGGCAGGTCGCCTTGTCCCCCGCCGACGTCGTCGTCCCGTCGTCCTGGGCAGCGCTCGTGGACGCGACCGACTTCCCGCAGCACCGGGTCGTCGTCGTACCAGATGACGGCTTGGTCGAGGCGCTCCGGGCCTTTCCCGTGGCGATGTCCACGATGGGTCGCAGCCTCGATGACGACGCGGTGGCGTTCGTAGCGGCTGCTGCCGCCGGTCGGCACGCCGCCGGCCTGCTGTGACCCGCGCCGGTCGGCCAGCCGCCGCAACCGCGGTGATGGGGCCGGCCTTTCGGCGGGCGGTGGCACGGCGCTTCGCGCTCGTCATGGCGTTGTCGATGGTCGGTGCCAACACTCTCGGTGCGCTCGTCGTGTTCGTGTACCTCTCCGTTGTCCTGCCGGACGTCGGTAGCCCCAACATCGACCTCGTCAACGGGATCGTGTTCGCCGCCTACTTCGGCGGCTGCCTCGTGGTCGGGAGCCTGGGCTCGATCCTGCTGCTGCGGCGCCTCCTGCGGTGGTTCCGGCAAGCCCACGTGATCGGTGAGGAAGACCGGCGGGTCACGCTGCGGCTCCCCGCTCGCGTCGTCCGGCTCTACGGCGTGCTCTGGACCATCGGCGTCGTCGTGTTTGGGTTCCTCAACCTCGCAAACGACGTCAACCGGGCGCTCGACATCGCATCGACCATCGCCTTCGGCGGGCTGACGACGTGTGCGCTGGCGTACCTGCTCGCTGAACGCGCCGTGCGACCACTGGTTGCCGAGGTGATGCGGGACCAGATCGCCCCGCCCCCGGTGGTGCTGGGCGTCCGCCGGCGGATCCTGCTTTCCTGGGCACTCGGCACCGCCGTACCCGTTGCCGGCATCGTCATCGGCGTCCTGGACCCGTCCGACGACGGTGGCCTGCAGCCCGCTGCCGTGCTGTTCCTGTGTGGGGTTGCGCTCGGCGTCGGGCTGCTCGCCATGCTGGTCGCCGCCAAGTCCGTGAGCGGACCGGTTCAGTCCGTCACCCAGGCACTGGCAGCGATCGCGGCGGGCGACCTCGATGTTCGGGTGGAGGTCGACGACGTCAGCGAGGTCGGGCAGCTGCAGAGCGGTGTCAACGCGATGGTGCTCGGCCTGCGCGAACGGGATCGCCTGCACGACCTGTTCGGCCGCCAGGTGGGGCGCGACGTGGCTCGACTGGCCCTCGAGCGTGGCGTGGATCTGCGGGGCGAGCGCCGGGAGGTCGCGGTGCTCTTCGTCGACGTCGTGGGATCGACGGGTCTGGCGCAGGCCGTCGAACCTGAGGATCTCGTGGCCCAGCTGAACACCTTCTTCGGGATCGTCGTCGATGTCGTGGAGGCCGACGGCGGTTGGGTCAACAAGTTCGCCGGGGACGGGGCGCTGTGCCTGTTCGGGGCACCGGTCGACCTGCCGGACCCGTGGAGCGCCAGCCTGCGGGCGGCGCGCGTCCTGCGCGCCCGGTTGGCAGCGCTGCCGCTGCGCGCCGTGATCGGCGTCAGCGGCGGCGTGGTGGTCGCCGGTCACGTCGGTGCGGCCAGTCGGTTCGAGTACACCGTGATCGGCGATCCGGTCAATGCTGCAGCCCGCCTGACCGAGCTTGCCAAGGGTGCAGCTTCGGCCCTGCTCGCCGACGCATCCGTGGTCGCCAGGGCAGCCGAGGTCGAGGCCCAGCGATGGGGTCCGGCGGCCGCAGTGGTCCTGCGCGGCCGGACCGACCTGACCCAGACCTTCGAGCCGGTAGTCCCTTTGGAGACGCCGCCTAGGCCCTAGTGATCAGTACGACTCGTCAGAGGGGTGGTTTTTCGCCGATCTTGATCTCGGGGTTGTGTTGCCCCGGTGCCGAGCCGATGGTCGAGATGTGACCCTGCCCCGGTCGGACCCGAGTCCTGCTGCCTCGCCGGCGCCAGCGTTCACCGTGGCGGCGCGCGAAGTGCTGGCCCATCTGAGGGTCGCTCTCGACGTCGAGGTCGCGTTCGTCACGCGCAAGATTGGCGACCAGTACGTCCTGCTCACCGTTGATGACGGGATGTACGGCCTGCCCGAAGGGCTGAGCCTTCCCTGGGACGCCACCCTCTGCGCGCGCATGGTCGCCGGTGAGGCGCCGAGCTTCGCCCCTGACATCGATGACGTCCCCGCCTACCAGGCCGCCGCGGCGGGTCTGGGCTTGGAACTCGGCGCAATCGTCTCAGTCCCCATGCGGGGGGACGGCGGCGAGCTGCTCGGGACGGTGTGCGCGGGAAGTCCACGACGACACGGGCCGGAGCTGCTCGAGAGCCAGCGCATGGTCGAGGTCATGGCTGACCTGCTCGGATCGCTGCTGTCGACGGAGGTGCAGCTGCAGCGGGAGAGCCGCCGAGCCCTCGTCAGCGAGACGGCCGCCCTCGACCTCGTGACGGGCGCTGCCGATCGGCAGCTCTGGGATCGGGCGCTCGCCGCCGAGGACGTCCGCTGCCAGTCCTACGGCTTGCCTTGCTCGGTCCTGCTTGTCGACCTGCACGGGCTGGCAAACATCAATCGCACGGTCGGGCACGCCGCCGGGGATGCCCTGCTCCGCGGTGCCGCGGAGGTCTTGCGTGGCAGCAGCCGCCCTGACGACCTGCTGGCCAGGGTCCGCGGCGATCAGCTGGGGCTGCTGCTGGTCGAGTGTGATGGCGAACGCGCGACCGCCCGCGCCGAGCAAGTGCGCGATGCGCTGACCCGCGCCGGCATCCATGCGGCGGTCGGGATCGGCTCCCGCGACCATCGCGACCTGGCGCAAGCCTGGGAACGGGCGGACACCGAGGTGCGCAAGCACAAGGGCGTTGCCCCATGCCAGGCTCAGGCTGCGCCGCACACGGCGGTCTGGGAGATCCCGACACACGACGATGCCGTGCTGTCGGAGCTGCTGGACCTCGCGCGGCGGCAGCTCGGCGCCTCGATCTCGTTCCTCGGCGCGTTCGCCCAGGGTGTGCGGGTCATGCGGGCGATCTCGTCCGAGTCGCCGCTGCCGATCGGCCCGGGCGCGGTCGAGGATCTGGACGTGACCTACTGCCAGCGGATCCTCGATGGTCGGCTGCCGGCGTTCATCCCGGACACCTCACTCGAGCCCGCCGCGATGGCACTGCCGATCACGCAGGCGCTGCCGATCAAGTCCTACGTCGGCGTTCCGGTTCGGCTCTCCGACGGGCGCCTCTACGGCACGTTGTGCGCGCTTTCGCCCGTCCCCAACGAGAACCTGTCGCAGCGTGACGCCGACACGCTTACTGCCATCGCCCAGAGCATGGCTCACGTCCTCGAGAGCGAGGAGCAGTCCAGGGTCGTCCGACGGCAGGTCCTGAGCCGGCTCGATGCGGCGCTGACCGGGACCTCGACCTCGATGGTCTACCAGCCTGTCCTCGACCTGCAGGGGCAGGTCGTCGGCGCAGAGGCGCTGGCTCGGTTCCACCTCGAACCGGTTCGCGGACCCGATCAGTGGTTCGCCGACGCCGCCGCGGTCGGGTTGACCGTCGAGCTCGAGCTCGGCACCGCGCGTCGGGCGCTGCCGGCGCTCGACGTGATCGACGGCTGGCTCGCACTCAACTTCTCGGCCACGACGATCTGCACCCCCGCCTTTCGCGCCCTCCTGGCTGATGTTGATGTCAGCAGGGTGGTCCTCGAGGTCAGTGAGCACGAGGAGATCGCCGACTACGACGCGGTACTCCGCTTCCTCGGGCCGCTGCGCGAGCGCGGCCTGCGGGTTGCCGTCGACGACGCGGGAGCGGGCTTCGCCAGCCTGCGCCACGTCGTGCGACTCGCGCCCGATGTGCTCAAGCTCGACATCTCGCTGGTCCGTGGCATCGACACGGCCCCCAGCCAGATGGCGTTGGCAACCGCACTCACGACCTTTGCCCACGAGATCGGGGCCACCGTCATCGCCGAAGGCGTCGAGACGGCCGCGGAGCTTGCCGCCCTCGCCGAGGTCGGGGTCGGTCTCGTCCAGGGCTGGCACCTCGGTAAGGGGGTGCCGCTGGAGGACTACCTGCGGCGCTGGTGTGTGCCCGTGCCTCGTGGGCGCCGGGCCCGCCGCGCCTCGTCGGTCAGCTGACCTTCACCAGGTCCACGACGAACACCAAGGTCTCGTTGGGGCCGATCGCCCCGCCCGCGCCGCGACTGCCGTAGCCCAGGTCCGGCGGGATGGTGAGCTTGCGCCGGCCGCCGCCGCGCATACCGGCGACGCCCTGGTCCCAGCCGCCGATGACCTGACCTGCTCCCAGCGGGAAGGTGAAGGGCTCGCCCCTGTCCCAGCTCGCGTCGAACTGCTTGCCGGTCGACCAGGAGTGCCCGACGTACTGCATCGTGCAGGTCAGACCGGAGGTGGCCTCGGCGCCGTCGCCGACGGTGATGTCCTCGGTCACGAGCTCGGTCGGCGGAGCACCGTCGGGGATGACGACCTCGGGCTTGCTGGTCACAGCTGTCTCCTGTTCACATCGAAGCGATGAGCTTGTCCACCCGGTCGTCGACCGACCGGAAGGGGTCCTTGCACAGCACAGTTCGCTGCGCCTGATCGTTGAGCTTGAGATGGACCCAGTCCACCGTGAAGTCGCGGCGCTTCTCCTGCGCGCGCTTGATGAACTCGCCGCGTAGCCGGGCCCGGGTCGTCTGTGGTGGCACCGACTTGGCTTCGAAGATGGCCAGATCGTCGCTGGCCCGCTCCACCGATCCGTTGTTCTCGAGCAGGTAGTAGAGCCCACGGTGGCGGTTCACGTCGTGGTAAGCGAGATCCAGCTGTGCCACCCGCGGCGACGACAGTGGCAGGTCGTGCTTCGCGCGATAGCGCTCGATGATCTGGTACTTCGTGACCCAGTCGATCTCGCGGTCGACGAGCGAAAGGTCGCCGGTGTCGATGGCCTGCAGGGTGCGGCCCCAGAGCTCGAGGACCCGCTTGACCACAGGGTCGCCGCCGCGGCGGTCGATGAAGTCCACGGCCTTGCTGTAGTACTCCTTCTGGATCTCCAGCGCGGTCGCCTCGCGGCCGTTCGCCAGCTTGACCTTGCGCTGGCCCGTGATGTCGTGGCTCACCTCACGGATCGCCCTGATGGGGTTCTCCAGGGTCAGGTCGCGCATCACGATGCCCGCCTCGATCATGCGCAGCACCAGATCCGTCGTACCGACCTTGAGCAGGGTCGTGACCTCGTTCATGTTGCTGTCGCCCACGATGACATGCAGGCGGCGGAAGCGCTCGGCGTCGGCGTGCGGCTCGTCGCGGGTGTTGATGATCGGGCGGCTACGGGTGGTGGCCGATGAGACGCCTTCCCAGATGTGCTCAGCGCGCTGGCTGACGCAGTAGACCGCCCCACGTGGGGTCTGCAGGACCTTGCCGGCCCCGCAGATCACCTG
>JBKKBU010000038.1:0-5592 GCA_046713755.1 Mycobacteriales bacterium | reverse complement strand
CCACGACCGAGCCCGCCATGGGCTGGTCCTTGTCGCCCTTCCGGACCACCTTCTCGGGCGCGGCCGAGCCGACCATCGGTGTGACCGCCGACGGCGTGGTCTTCTCCGACGTCACCACCAAGGTCGTCCGGTCCAAGGACCAGGGCAAGACCTGGCAGGACGTGACGCCGCCTGGTCACGTCACGTCGTTGGACCGTACGACCTTGGTGTTGAGGTCGTAGAAGACCACCCCGTCGGGGGGCACGCCGATGGTCGGCTCGGCTGCGCCCGAGAAGGCGGTCCGGAAGGGCGACAGGGACCAGCCCTTGGCGGGCTCGGTGGTGGTGCTGCCCGCGCGAAAGCGCACGGTGGAGCCAGCTGGGGCCGCCTCGCTCGGCAGGCTCGACAGCACGCCGAGCAGCCCGACAACGGCAGTGGCCAGCGCCATCCTCTTCACCCGGTGAGGATTCGCGCTCCGATCGCCGACACCTGCCTGCGGGCTCCGGTGGTCGTCGCGGCCAGCGGCCAGCGCGAGGCGTTTAGGTGGCAGGGGTGACGCGAGGGGGTTGCTTCGCTTCGCAGTAGATCCCGCCGGCCGCCTTGTCGAGGGCCTCGCAGACGGGGCCGCGCGCCAGGACCGCTGCGCCGAACGCGACGCCGACCGCGACGAGTGCCAGCACCACCCAGGTGATCCCGCGCGCTAGCGCGGTGTCGCTGTCCAGCACGCGCTGGACGGTGACCTCCGCCGATCGGTCCAGACTGCGCAGCCACGTCACTGCGGCATCGTGCCCTACTCGGTCAGACCCGCGGTCAGACCGTGACGCCCAACGGGATGGAGATTCCCAGCCCGCCACGGGTGGCGCCGCCGTAGCGGACTTGCTCCCGAGGGAGGTCGAGCGGTCGGATGGCGGACCGTCCAGCGTCGATGGCCGCTTGGTCGAGCAGCCCGGCGGGGACCAGCCAGACCACCTCGAACTCGAGCCCGTCGGGGTCCTTGGCGTACAGGCTCTTGGTCGTGCCGTGGTCGGATGCCCCGACGAGGGCACCGGCGGCGCTGAGCTCTTGCGACAGGCGCGCCAGCTCGTCGAGGGTGTCGACCTCCCAGGCGAGGTGGTACATCCCGACGGTGGTGCGACCGGCGGCCGACGGCTCGGCTCCGGCGCCGAGCTCGAACAGTCCGAGATCGTGGTCGTTGCTCGAGTCGCCGGCCTGCAGGAAAGCGGCGCCCGGCAGCGCCATCACCTGACGGAAGCCCATGACGCTGGAGTAGAAGGCGACCGAGCGCTCGACATCGCGGACGTAGAGGACGGCGTGGTTGAGGCGGGTGACGGCCATGTGATGGTCTCCTTCGAAGGCGCTGGCGACAGCACACCACAGTATCGTTGAGAGTTCAACCTGTTCCGACGTAGGATGGCTGCATGACGAGGTGGCTCGACGAGCACGAGCAGCGGACCTGGCGATCGTTCTTGCACGCGACCGAGGCTCTGCATGGGCAGCTGGATCGCGAGCTGCAGCGCGACGCGGGCATTCCCCATGGTTACTACGAGATCTTGGTCCACCTGTCGGAGGCGCCGGGTCGGACCGTCCGGATGAGCGAGCTGGCCGACCGCAGCCGCTCCAGCCGGAGCCGGCTGTCACACGCCGTCGCACGCCTGGAGTCGCAGGGCTGGGTGCGCAGGGAGGCGTGCGTCGGCGACAAGCGCGGCCAGCTGTGCGTGCTCACCGACGACGGCTTCGCCGTGCTGGAGCGGGCCGCGCCTGGCCACGTGGCGGGCGTGCGCAGCCACCTGTTCGACCAGCTGACGGCGGCCCAGGTCAGCCAGCTCCGGGCGATCTCCGAGGCCCTGGTGAGCCACCTCGACGGGCTCTGCCAGCAGGCCGGTGCGGACGCTACTTCTTCTTCTTCGGCTTGCCCGGAGTGAAGTAGACCGGCGGTTCGCTGAAGGCGGTGGCGATCAGGCCGGTCTGGCAGTTGTTGCCCTGCCAGGTGTTGGCGTCGACCGGGTTGCCCTCGGCGCACCGGACCTTGCCCAGGCTCGCCACCGTGTTGTCGCGAAGGACATTGCCGATTGCCTTGCCGCGGACCCGGTTGACCAGGATCCCGTACCAGCTCGAGAAGCTGTTGCCGACGATGACGTTGCCGGTGACGTCGCGGTTGCGCGCGCAGACGAACAAGCCGCTGCCGCCGGAGCCGGCCGGTCCGCCGGGGCAGTTGACCTTGCCGCGAGACTTCGGGTGCGACACGGAGTTGCCGGAGATGACCCAGTTGCTGGCGTCGACGAGCGAGATCGCCGCGAAGCCGTCCACGACGCCGTTGTCCATGATCGTGTTGCCGGACAGGACCCCGCCGTCGACCCCGTCCAGGTCGATGCCGCTGCCGTCGTTGTCGCGGATCGTGTTGCTGTTGATGATCACCCGGTCGGTCGCGTCGCCGACGGGGTGGATGTAGATACCGGCGCCGGGTGGGGCGGCCTGCTTGGTGCACTCGAAGCCGTTGGAGTGGATGGTGCTGCTCGTGATCACGGTGGTGAACAGGTTGAGCGAGATGAGGTTCTCGTAGGCGCTGATCCCGAGGCACCGGGCGTTGCGGACCTCGACGTCGTGGACGATCATCGACGGGGCGCTGATGCCGACGTGGGCTCCGTCGCGGATGCCGGCCCGACCTTGAAGGCGGTGCTGGCGCTGGCTGTTGCCGTCAACGGTCAGGCCAGAGATCGTCACCGGGCGGTCGTACGGCGCCGCAGACTTGACCATCCCGATCTGCTCGAACCAGAAGGCGCTGCGCTTGGCCCGCAGCACGACCTCGGCCCGGTTGCTGCCTTCGACGCCACGCAGGATGTGTCCGCCAGGCACGCGGAGGTGCGAGCTGAGCTCGTGCACGCCCTTCGGCACCGCCACGCACTGCCAGCGGTCGACGGCCTCCTGTAGCGAGTCGACCTCTGGGTCCCAGGTGTGACACGCCATCTGGTCGCTGATCGGGATGCCGGACTGGGCCGTCGCAGCCGGAGCCAGCAGGGCGATCAAGGCAGCGCAGAGCGCGGTGAGGCTGGTGCGCTTGCTCAAGCCGTGGTCCCCCCGAGCCGTGCTGGATGGCAAGACTGTAGGCGCACACTGATGCGTCCCGGAGCAAGGGGCGCAGGGCGTCGCCGTCACGTCTTGTGGTTGATGCCTTGACAACGCGTGACGGCGGCCGGAGTGACGGCCGTCACTGGGACCTATCCATGCCGCCACCCTCCGGCCTGGACGTCACCAGCGCGTCACCGGAGCGGCAGGAACGCCGCAGCGCCCGCGACGGTTGACTCAGACGAGATCCGGTCCGCCTGATGAAGGAGTCGCCGCCGTGTGGTCGCTGCGCAAGAAGGTCGAGCTGCCGACGCCCGAGGACGCGCTGCCCGGGCGCGCCGAGCCCATCCGGCTGATCGAGCCGCACACCGTGCTCGGCACCGCGCTCGAGGGCCCCTACCCCGAGGGACTCGAGCTCCTCGACGTCGGCATGGGGTGCTTCTGGGGCGCCGAGCGCACGCTGTGGAAGCAGCCGGGGGTCTGGACGACGCTGGTCGGCTACCAGGGCGGGATCACGCCGAATCCGACGTACGAGGAGACCTGCACCGGGCTCACTGGCCACACCGAGGTCGTGCGGGTGGTTTTCGACCCCACCCAGACGTCGTACGAGGCGCTGCTCAAGGTCTTCTGGGAGGCGCACGACCCCACCCAGGGGATGCGCCAGGGCAATGACGTCGGTACGACGTACCGCTCGGCGATCTACCCGCACTCAGCCGATCAGCAGGCCCTCGCGACCGCGTCACGGGAGGCCTACGCCGCTGCACTGGCGCGGGCCGGCAAGGGCCCGATCACGACGGAGATCCTGCCGGCTGGGCCCTTCTACAACGCTGAGCCCTATCACCAGCAGTACCTCAGCGACGCGAAGAACCCGCACGGCTACTGCTCGATGACCGGCACCGGCGTCTCCTGCCCGATCGGCACCGGGGTCGTCTCGGACTAGCCAGGGCTAACCTCGACAGGTGCCCGCCGACCTCCGGATCCCCGCGGCCGTCGCCGTCTGGGTGGTCGTCGCGCTCGGGCTCGACACCGGCGCGTCGCTCGGGCAGCAGCGGTTGCTCGGCGTCGGCACCTGGCTTCTGCTCATCGCGCTACTCGCTGTTGAGCCGCGCGAGACCCGCGTGCAGGTGGGGGTCGTCGTCGCCTTCGCCACGGTCGTGGAGTACGTCTTCGCCGGTTGGCTCGGGGTCTACGTCTACCGGCTCGAGAACGTCCCGGCCTTCGTGCCACCCGGCCACGGCCTGATCTACCTCGCCGCGCTGACCCTCGGCCGGTCGGCCTGGGCGCGCCGGCATGAGCGGGCCTTCGTCGGTACGACGCTGGTGCTGTGCGGGACCTGGGCGGTCTGGGGGGTGACGCTGTCCGACCGGCCCGATGTCCTGGGCCTGTTCTGGTTCGGCTGCCTGGTGGTGTTCACCGTCAAGGGTTCGAGCCCGCTCACCTATGCCGGAGCTTTTGTCGTCGTCAGCTACCTCGAGCTGGTCGGCACCGGGCTCGGCAGCTGGACCTGGCAGACCCACGACCCAACCGGCCTGCTGTCGATCGGCAACCCACCATCGGGCATCGCCGGGGGCTACGCGTGGTTCGACGCAGCAGCCTTGGCCGCGACCCCCTGGCTGGTCCGCCGTTGGGACGCGCGCCGGCTTCCGGTCGTCGAGGCGCTTGCGGACTGACGGTCGGTTCAGCCGAAGGAGACGTTGAGTCCGGTGCCCTTGCCGCTCGCGATCTCCACGATCTTCACCACGGTGCGCTTCACGCCACCGCAGGTGCAGTCCATGTGGATGTTGTAGAGCTGCGTCGGCTGACCGCAACGCCCACCGGCGAGGTGGTCGAGCCGGTAGTACGTCGCGGCCCGGGACGTGCTCTTGGCGATCGCGTCGACGTTGGCACTGAATCCCTCGATGCCGCACTCAGCACCCGCCCGGCGTGGGAAGGCCCGCATCCGGGTGATCTGCGTCGGATCGATCGCCTGGCCCTGGTAGCTCAGGTAGCCGTTGAGGTAGCCGGTGATGCCACCGGGGAAGTCGCGTCGAAGGGGGAGCCGCAGGGTGATGTCGTGCCGAGCGCCAGCAGTCAGCACCTGCGCGTGGTGGGCAGCCGAGCCGTAACGGGTCTTGGTCGTCACGGGGAACTTGGAGACGTTCTGCGGATACATCTCGAGGTAGGCGTACTTCACCTTGGCTGAGAGGCAGAACACGCCGGTGGTCGACGGATCGCCCCAGGTGCGAGTCAGTGACCGGTCCTCCGAGCCCTCGGGCGGGATCGTCGGGTTGATCTTCTCGCGGTAGAGGTAGGTGGGGCTGGTGCTGACGTTGCCGTCGCGGTCGACCTTCTTGCGGTTGACATCCTGCAGGTCGATCCCGATGAGGACGTTGAGCGATCGCAGGTCGGGGTAACCGTAGATCGCGCCACCGATCGAGGTCGGGCGGGCGCTCGTGCAGCCGGGCGCCGCTGCGACCGCGGGAGTCGTGACAACGAGCGGCAGCGCGATCGAGGTGGCGGCGGCGAGGGACAGCAGCAGTCTGCGCATGCCCTCATGATGAGACCTTGCCT
>JBKKBU010000037.1:0-30259 GCA_046713755.1 Mycobacteriales bacterium | reverse complement strand
GGCCAGCGCGGCCGCCAACGTGCCGGCCAAGCTGGCGGCGCGCCGCGCGCGTCCCCAGCTGCACCACGTCCCGCTCCCGCGCCAGCAGCTGCGCCAGCCGAGCTCGAGCTCGTTCCCGAGCGGTCACTCCGCGAGCGCCGCTGCTTTTGCCACGGGGGTCGCGCTCGAGGCGCCGCTGCTCGGCGTGCCGGTAGGGCTGCTCGCCGCGGGAGTCGCCTACGGCCGCGTCCACACCGGCGTGCACTACCCGGGTGACGTGGTCGCCGGCCTCGCGCTCGGGGGTGCCGCGGCGTACGCCGTGACGCGGGTCTGGCCCGTGAAGCCGGACGTCCCTGCCGTTGCCACTCCGGTCGGGGCGAAGGCGCCGGCCCTGCTGGACGGCGACGGCCTGGTCGTCGTGATCAACACCGGTGCCGGCGCGGGGGATCAAGCCGAGGAACTGGAGGCCACCATCCGGGCGGCCCTGCCGGCTGCGGAGGTGGTGCAGGTCGAGGGCGCCCAGATCGACGCGGCCATGACCGACGCCGCCGGCCGGGCCACGGTGCTCGGCGTGGCGGGAGGTGACGGGACGGTCAACTGCGCCGCCGGTCATGCCTTGGACGCGGGCATCCCGCTCGTCGTCTTTCCCGGCGGCACGCTCGACCACTTCGCCGGCGAGCTCGGCATCAGGAATGCTGAGGACGTGATCGCAGCGCTGCACGCGGGCTCGGCGGTCGAGGTCAGCGTCGGGAGCGCCGCCGCAGATGGCGACGGGCTCTACTTCCTCAACACCTTCGCGCTCGGGGTCTACCCGGAGCTGGTGAAGGAGCGGGAGAAGCACGAGGCGGCGGTCGGCAAGTGGCCGGCGCTGCTGCTGGCGCTCGTGCGGATCCTGGGTCGGGCCACCCCCGTGGTGGTCGAGCTCGACGGTCGGCCGCGCAAGCTCTGGACGCTGTTCGCCGGCAACGGGCACTACCACCCGCACGGCTTCGCTCCCTCGTGGCGGGAGCGCCTCGACGACGGCTGCCTCGACATCCGGATCGTCGACGCCGACAAGCCGCTCGCGAGGACCCGGCTGGTCGCGGCGGTGCTGACCGGTCGGCTCGGCCGCAGCCGGGTCTACGAGCAGCGTGTCGTGGCCAAGCTCCCGGTGATCTCGCACGAGGGCGGGCTGCGGGTGGCGCGCGACGGCGAGTCGCACGACGGGCCGGATCGGCTGCTGCTGCGGGCAGCCCGCCAGACCCTCGTCGTCTACCGGCGCGACCCCGATGCCTGACGCGGGTCCGCTCTCTGATCGGCTCGAGCCCGAGGCGCGCGCCGGCCTGCGCCTGGTGCTCGTCCTGGGTGCGCTCATGGCTGCCCTCGTGGTCGTCCTGCCGCTGGCGCTGCTCGTGCGCGGTGACGACAGCGCGGTCGTGCGATTCGACCGCGACGTCAGTGCAGCGGCCGACGGTCTGGTGTCGGGGCGGCCGTGGTTCGTCAACGTCCTTCAGGTCGTCACCGACTTCGGCGATCCCCTGCTGCTGACGCTGGCGACCATGCTGACAGTGGGGTTCCTGCTGGCGCGCGGCTCACGTCGGCTCGCGCTGTTCGTCCTCGCGGCCCGCCTGGGCGCAGTCACGATCTCGACGACGCTCAAGCACGTGGTCGACCGGGTGCGGCCGCTGTTCGACGAGCCGGTCGCCACCGCGCTCGGCCCGTCGTTCCCGTCCGGGCACTCGCTCGGGGCCGCTGCTTTCTACGCCTCGACGGCTCTGCTCGTGCTCTCACTGGTCGGCCCGCGGCTTCGTCGTACGACCATCGGGGTGGCTGTCGTCGTCCCGCTCTGCGTGGCCGCGTCCAGGGTGCTCCTGGGGGTCCACTACCTGTCCGACGTGCTGGCCGGACTGGTGCTCGGCTTCGGCTGGACGGCGGTGTGCGCGGCGGTCTTCGTGGTGTGGCGCCGGGAAGAGGGACGCGGGCAGGTCCACCCGCTCGAGGAGGGCCTCGAGCCGGAGGAGGGTCTCCACCCCGCGGTCAGGACTCGCAGCGAGTCTTGAGCGCGCGGGCGACGTCGTCGAAGCCGCGCTGCACGTAGCGCCGGGTCAGGGCCATGACGAGCGGCACACCGCGACCGGTGAAGGTGTCGGTCGTGGTGTAGCGCGTCCGCGAGCCCGGCAGGTCCTCGAGCACCTGGGTTCGGTCGGCCCGGAGGAACCAGCGCGGCCCGACCGTGGTGCCCCAGGAAAAGCTCACCCGATCGACGTACGACGAGATGTGCTCGGTCTGCGCGATGGTCTTCGGTGGCCGCAGGGCCACCCGCATGTCGACCCGCGCGCCGAGCTCGAACGAGGTGCGCACGCTGACCGTGAAGGGATTCCACTCCGGGTAGTGCTCGACGTCACGCAGCACCCCCCAGACCACGTCCCGGGGCGCGTCGATCGCGATGGTGCTGGTGATCGCTCGGCTGGCCACAGGGGCATCATGTCGTCTGTGACCCGAGACCCGGCACAGGACCTACGACGGATCGCCTTCTGCCTGGAGCGGGCACTGGAGCCGGCGTACCGGGTGAAGGCCTTCCGGACGGCCGCCGCGGTCGTTGACGGACTGTCGCCGGGGGATCTCTCGGCGCGGGTGACCGCCGGCTCGCTCACCGACCTACCCGGCATCGGGAAGGTCACCGCGCTGGCCATCACGGAGTCGATGGCGGGGGAGGAGCCCGTCTACCTGCGCCGGGTCGCCACGCTCGGGGACGCCCCGGTCGCGGCCGGCGCCGCGGCCCTGCGGGCTGCGCTGAAGGGGGACTGCCACACCCACTCCGACTGGTCCGACGGGGGCTCGCCGATCGATGAGATGGGCCGCGCGGCCCGCGATCTCGGGCACTCCTACGTCGTGCTGACCGACCACTCGCCGCGGCTCACCGTGGCCCGCGGACTCACCGCCGAGCGGCTGCGTGAGCAGCTCGACGTCGTGCGGGGACTCAATGCGACCTACGCGACCGAGGCGGAGTCCGGTGACGCCCAAGAGTTCCGCATCCTCACCGGGATCGAGGTCGACATCAACGACGACGGCTCGCTGGACCAGGAGCCTGCGCTGCTCGCCGAGCTCGACCTCGTCGTCGCGTCCGTCCACTCGAAGCTGCGGATGGAGCGGGACGAGATGACCGCCCGCATGGTCGCCGCCATCAGCAACCCGCACACCGATGTGCTCGGGCACTGCACGGGCCGCCAGGTCGTCGGCCACGGCCGCGGCGGCAAGGGCCGACCGGAGTCGGAGTTCGATGCCGAGCTGGTCTTCGCCGCCTGCGCACGCTTCGACGTGGCCGTGGAGATCAACAGCCGGCCGGAGCGTCTCGACCCGCCGAAGCGATTGCTGCGGCTGGCTCTCGAGGCCGGCTGCCGGGTGGCGATCGACACCGACGCGCATGCGCCGGGTCAGCTGGACTGGCAGCACCTGGGCGCCGAGCGGGCCCACCTGTGCGGTGTGACTGCCGACCGCGTGGTCAACACCTGGGACGTCGCCGACCTGCTGGCCTGGACAGCACGCTGACCTCAGGCAGATGGGCGGCGCTGCGCGGGGATGAGATCGCGGACGGGGGACACCAGGAGGGCGACGGCTGCGTCCGGGAGTGCGTCGGCGACCAGCAGGGCACAGGCCGCGTCGAGGCACATCCCGAGCACCCGTATCGCGTCACCGTCGTCGGCCCGCGTGGCGGTGCGGCGGCATTGCGGACACGCCCTCGTCAAGCCCTCAGCGCCGCTGCGGCGGACGAGGGCCCAGACCCGCCGCCGCGAAGTCAGCACGGCGACCTGGAAGGCGCTCTCGCGAGCCTCGGCACGGTCCCCCTCGTCGGCGTAGGAGAGGCCGACGAGGCGGTCGTACATCGCCTGGCCCCGAGGGTCGTGGCAGCGCACCGCGAGTAAGGGGAGGGCGGCGAGCAGCTCTTTCACAGCCGCAGCCTCCGGGCCGAGATCGGGCTCGGCGACCGTGGCTGTCGGGTAGACCGCGCGCCACGGCGCCATCAGCAGGGCGTGCTCGGTCTTGGACAGCACGGGCCGCGCATAAGCGGCGGCGATCGCGTCCCGGACGGCCTTGAGAGCGGTGGCCGTCACCTCTGACCCGACCGTGGCCCACGGGGCTTCGGCGAGGTCGTCCTCGAACAGGGCGGCCAGCGCGTCGAAGGCGGCGAGCACCTCGCACACGAGCGGGCTGTCGGGGTGCAGTGCCCGGTCACGCGCCTCGGCCGCCGAGGGGCTGTTGCGCCACGCGGCCGCCAGTCGCGGGAGGTCCGAGTCGCGTACGTGGACCAGCTGCGCCAGCACTCCCAGGACCTCGTGGAGGTTGGGGTGATCGTCGAGCTGATCGATGTGCTTGATCCGCCGGGCCATGGAATCCCCCTCGCCGCACTGCTGTCTGCTCAGTGAACGGGAGTCCCAGGGCATTCGGGGCGTTTCGTGGAAAAATGACACGAAGGGACTAGGAAATGCCGGTGAGGTGGCGGCATTCGGGGGTACGAGTGGGCCATGGAAAGCGCCATGGAGCCGGCCGGCAGGACTTTCTCGTGGCCGTCGGCCCTGCTGCCCGGCATGGCGCTGCTCGCGTTGCTCGTCGGCGGGGCCGCCACGCAGACGGCAGCCGACGACCGGCCGGCGGGCCGGACCGTCGTCGAGCTGGAGCTGACGGGCCGCTAGCCGCTGGCCCCTTCGGTGGTGTCCTTGTCGGTGGGCACCTGCTCGTTACCGAGCCGGTACTTCTCGACGGCTTGCTGAGCGAGGTCCGCTGGAACGTCGCCGCGGCGGGCCAGCTCGGACAGCACGGCTGTGGCGATCGACTCCGCATCGGTGCGGAAGTGCCGGCGCAAGGCGGCGCGGGTGTCCGAACGGCCGAAACCATCGGTGCCGAGGGAAGCCCAGTCGCCGGGGACCCACTGGGCGATCGCGTCCGGGACGGCACGCATCCAGTCCGACACCGCGACGACCGGTCCAGTGGTGCCGCTGAGCTGCTGGGTGACGAACGGCGTGCGCGGCTGGTCCGGGTGCAGCAGGCGATGGGCGTCACAGGCGAGGCCGTCACGACGCAGCTCGTCCCAGCTGGTCACCGACCACACGTCGATCCCGATGTCCCAGTCCTCCTCGAGCAGGTGCTGGGCGAGCACCGCCTGCCGGACCGAGATGCCGGAGGCGAGCACGTGGGCCTTCGCGCCCGTGCCATTGGCCGGCTTGTAGCGGTACATGCCGCGCAGCACGCCGTCGCGCAGGTCGGGGATGTCGGGCATCGCCGGTTGCGGGTAGGGCTCGTTGTAGACCGTGATGTAGAAGAAGACATCGCCCGCCGAGCCCTGACTGTCCGGGCCGTACATGCGTCGTAGCCCCTCCTCGACAATGAAGGAGATCTCGAAGCCGAAGGCCGGGTCGTACGACACGCAGGCCGGGTTGGTCGACGCGATGAGCAGCGAGTGCCCGTCCTGGTGCTGCAGCCCCTCGCCGTTGAGGGTGGTGCGACCGGCGGTCGCCCCGAGCAGGAAGCCGCGGCCGAGCTGGTCGGCGAGCTGCCACATCTGGTCGGCCGTGCGTTGGAAGCCGAACATCGAGTAGAAGATGTAGACCGGGATCATCGGCTCGCCGTGGGTGGCGTACGACGACCCCGCCGCGAGCACCGACGCCATCGACCCGGCCTCGGTGATCCCCTCGTGCAGGATCTGCCCGGTCTCGCTCTCCTGGTAGGACAGCAGCAGGTCGCGGTCCACCGCTTCGTAGCGCTGGCCGAACGGCGAGTAGATCTTCGCCGTCGGGAACATCGAGTCCATCCCGAAAGTGCGCGCCTCGTCCGGGACGATCGGCACGAAGCGCGCCCCGATCCCCTTGTCGCGCAGCAGGTCCTTGAGCAGTCGGACGAACGCCATGGTCGTCGCGACGGCCTGCTTGCCGGAGCCGCGCTTGAGCTCGTCGTAGACGTCGCTCGACGGCAGCTCCAGCGGCTTGGACCGCACCACCCGGCGCGGCAACGAGCCACCGAGAGCCTGCCGGCGCTCGTTCATGTAGGCGATCTCGGCGCTGTGCGGTCCGGGGGAGTAGTAGGGCGGCAGGCCGCTCTCGAGAGCCTTGTCGCTGATGTCGATGTAGAGCCGGTCGCGCAGCTCCTTGAGCTCGTCCAGGGTCAGTTTCTTCATCTGGTGGGTGGAGTTGCGGCCCTCGAAGTCCTTCCCGAGGGTCCAGCCCTTGATGGTGTGGGCGAGGATCACCGTCGGCTGCCCGACGGTCTTGGTCGCCGCGTCGAAGGCGGCGTAGACCTTGCGGTAGTCGTGACCGCCACGCGGCAGCCCCTTGATCTGCTCGTCAGTGAGGTGCTCAGCCATCTTGCGCAACCGCGGGTCACGGCCGAAGAAGTGCTCGCGCGTGTAGGCGCCAGGCTCCACCGAGTAGGTCTGGAACTGGCCGTCCGGTGTGGTGTTCATCGCGTTGACGAGCACCCCGTCGACATCGCGGGCGAGCAGCTCGTCCCACTGGCGGCCCCACACGACCTTGATGACGTTCCACCCCGCGCCGCGGAACGAGGACTCCAGCTCCTGCATGATCTTGCCGTTGCCGCGGACCGGGCCGTCCAGCCGCTGCAGGTTGCAGTTGACGACGAAGGTCAGGTTGTCGAGCTCCTCGCGCGCGGCCAGGCCGATGGCGCCGAGCGACTCCGGCTCGTCCATCTCGCCGTCGCCGAGGAAGCACCACACCCGCTGGTCCGAGGTGTCCTTGATGCCGCGGTGGTGCAGGTAGCGGTTGAACCGGGCCTGGTAGATCGCGCTGATCGGGCCGAGTCCCATGCTCACCGTCGGGAACTCCCAGAAGTCCGGCATCAGTCGAGGGTGGGGGTAGGACGGAAGCGCGGCGGCGCGGGACTCCTGGCGGAACCCGTCGAGGTCGGCTTCGGTGAGCCGCCCCTCGAGGAAAGCGCGCGCATAGACCCCCGGGGAGGCGTGGCCCTGGAAGTAGACCTGGTCACCCCCGCCGGGGTGGTCCTTGCCGCGGAAGAAGTGGTTGAAGCCGATCTCGTAGAGGCTGGCCGCCGACGCGTAGGTAGCGATGTGGCCGCCGACTCCGATCTCCGGCCGGTTGGCCCGCGAGACCATGATCGCGGCGTTCCAGCGGATGTAGGCCCGGATCCGGCGCTCGACGTGCTCGTCGCCGGGGAACCACGGCTCGCGCTCCGGCGGGATCGTGTTGATGAAGTCGGTGGATCGCAGCGCCGGGACGCCGACCGACTTCTCGCGAGCCCGCTCCAGCAGCTTGAGCATGAGGAAGCGGGCGCGCGCCCGGCCACTGGACTCGACGACCGAGTCGAGCGAGGACAGCCACTCAGCGGTCTCGTCCGGATCGATGTCCGGGAGCTGGCTCGGCAGGCCGTCGCTGATGACGCCGAAGGGCGGATTCGGGGTGGTCACCCCCCCATCCAACCCGCTACTCGCCGGTAGCCGCTAGGCGCCGGTGGGCAGGTGCTTGCGGTCGTACTCGCCCTGGATCACCTGCTTGAGGTTCGGGCGGGCTTCGAGCAGCGGACCGAGCTCGTCGTAGCCGATGCGCAGCATGGTGACATCGCTCTCCGCCGACACGGTCGCGGTCCGCAACCGACCCTCGAGCAGGGCGGTCTCTCCGATGACTGAACCCGGGCCGAGCTGGGCGAGCAGCTGTTGCCCCCGACGTACGGCGGTGGTGCCGTCGACCAGCACGTAGAGCGAGTCGGCAGGGGTGTCGGCCGCCATGATCGTCCAGCCGGCGTGGAGGTGCAGCAGTCGACCGGCGCCGGCCAGCAGCTCGAGGTCGCTGCTGCTGCAAGGGGCGAACAGTGGCAGCTCCCGCAGCGTCGCCGCGATCTCGCGACGGTCCTTCTTCGCACTCAGCTTCTTGACACGCACAGCAGGCCTCCACAGGCAGTCGGGGGCTGGGTGGGACCGACCCTAGCCATCGGCGACCGGAGCAGGTGTCAGCAAGCAGACACCGCTCGGCGAGGGGCTCCAGATGGTCGTGGTCGGCGCTCGCCACGGGCCGCTCACCGGCCGAGTCAACCCTCGTTGGGGCATGTCCCACACTCGTGGCACTTGCGCCGGACGATCAGGTCCGGTGGACTACGCCCACGCGCCCCGCCAGGGGCGGTACGGAAGGGGTCGACGAGTGAGCACCTCCGCGGACCACGCGGGGCACCGCGGGCTGGCCGAAAAGTTGGGTCTCGAGCCCGGCATGGTGGTGCAGGTCGTCGGTACCGGTCCCTTGGACGACACCGACGTCGACACCTCGCTCCTCGACGACGTCGCCACCCGGACAGGGACCGAGGCGATCTACTCCGATGACTCGGATGACGTCGTCGACGTCGTCCTGCTGTGGTGGCGGGAGGGTGACGGCGACCTCGTCGACGCGCTCGTCGACTCCCTGCACAACCTCGCCGACAGCGGCAGCATCTGGCTGTTGACGCCCAAGGCCGGTCGACCCGGCCACGTCGAGCCCGCCGACATCGACGAGGCGGCGCCGACTGCCGGGCTGTCGAGCACCCGGTCCACGAGCGCCGCACCGGAGTGGTCGGGCACCCGCCTGGTCTCGCCCAAGGCCGCGCGCTCCAAGCAGCGCCGCTGACCCCTGCCGCCGTGCGGCTGCTGCTGTCCGCCGAGGGGCGGATCGCGGTCGAGGCCGCGTCGGCGTACGACCTGGGGGTGGCGGCCCGCATCACGACAGCGGCCGCTCTCGGCGGGCGGTTCGGGCCGGTCCTTGGTCCGCTGGCGCTGGAGCAGGCCCTGCTGCGGGAGCGAGCGGCCGCCAAGCACCCGTCCGGACGCTCGCTGTGGTGGACCGCCGGCGCCCTCGAGCAGGCCACGGCGTACGACGTGGCGGTGCACCGGACCCAGCGGTTCTCGGCCCCGGTGCTGGACCTGTGTTGCGGCGTCGGCGGTGACTTGCTCCCCTTAGCGCTGGCGCGCGGCTGGGGGGTCGGCGTCGACCTCGACGAGGCGCGGCTGCTCCTCGCCGCCGAGAACGCCCGCGTCCTCGGCGCGGCAGTGTCGCTCGTGTGCGCCGACGCGACGACCTTCGGGCTCCCACCCTCCGCCTCGGTCTTCGTCGACCCGGCCCGTCGAGTCGGGCGCCGCCGGGTGTTCGACCCGCGTGGCTACGCCCCGCCCTTGGACCAGGTCCTGGCGTGGCAGGTGCGCGAGCTCGGCGTCAAGGTCGCGCCGGGCATCGACTACTCGCTGCTGCCGCCATCGCTCGAGGTCGAGGTGGTGTCGTTGCGCGGGGACGTGAAGGAAGCCGTGCTGTGGGGCGGGGCGGCCCGCCGCGGGGCGTCCCGCACCGCGACGCTGCTGCCCGGTGGCGACTCGCTCGTCGCTTCCGCGGCTCCCACGCCGAGGGTTCGACCGCCCGGCCCCTGGCTGCTCGAGCCGGACGGGGCGGTCGTGCGGGCGCACCTCGTCGAGGAGCTGGTCAGCCTGGTCGACGGCTGGCTGCTCGATGCGACGATCGCCTACATCGCGGCCGCGGCGCCTGTGCCGACGCCTTTCGGTCGCTGGTACGAGGTCCTCGAGACCATGCCGTTCTCGCTCAAGCGGCTGCGCGCCCGACTGCGCGAGCTTGATGCGGGCCCGCTGGTCGTGAAGAAGCGGGGCACGGCCGTCGAGCCGGAGACCCTGCGCCGGCAGCTCAAGCTGACGGGGTCCCGGGAGGTCACCATCGTGCTGACCCGCTCCGCCGGCGCCCAGATCGTCCTGGTCGTCCGGCCGGTCTGACCCCGCAGGCTCAGCGGCGTAGCCGGCTCAGCAGACCGCTGACCTTGCCCAGGCCGGCGACCCCGGTCCGCAGCGCCGCCCCACCGGGCAGGCCGGGCACCTCGGTGACGATCGGTGCCAGGCGCATGAACGACGTCATCTGCTGGACGACCAGCCGGCGGGACACCAGCAGGTGGGGGAGCGAGGCCCGGCCGGCCGAGGCGTCGAGCAGGTCGGCCGCGGTGCCGCGCACCCCTGGACCCACGAACGAGTCGCGGGCCGGCTCCAGCAGCCAGCCGTCGCCGGGGACGGACGTGCAGGTCCAGCCACCCATCGGCGATCGGGCGGTGCCGGTGATGTCGATGCCGGCCCGGGCGGCGAGGGCGCCGGTGACGTCCAGCAGCGAGGCCAGGCCGCGGTCGAGCAGCTCGGCCGGTGGAGCGGGTGCACCGCACGGGGCAAGGTCCAGCGCGTGGACCGCGAGCTCGTAGGTCGTGGCGTGGGCGAGCGAGAGCACCGGTAGCTGCCCGAGGCTCGACCTGGCCAGCAGCCGGCCCAACTCGGCTGGCTGCGAGGAGTCGAAGAAGTCCTCGATGGCATCGCGGGCGTTGACGAGCGCCGCCAACACCTCGTCGATCGATGCTGCGCCGTGGGCGGCGAGAATCGCTGCGTTGTCGGCATCGGGGTCGATCACCCCACCGGTGCCACCCGACCGGGCGCTCTCGATGACCCCGGACAGCGGGGTGCGGTCAGCCCAGGCCCCCAGGTGCACGCAGACGTCCTTGCCGGACCAGCCGGGCAACCGGGAAGGGCGGTGCAGATCTGTCGTACTAGCCAGGTCGATGAAAGCATCCCAGGCCGCGACGACGTGCTCGCCGACTGCTCTCGGGTCGCTGTCGGCGAGACCGAGGGTGGGCACCTGCGCATCTTCGCCCACTAACCTCCTCGGCGAAGGTCCTATAGCTCAGTTGGCTAGAGCGCCGCCCTTACAAGGCGGATGTCGCAGGTTCGAGTCCTGCTGGGACCACTACCGGTGGGTCGGTTCCCCGAACCGCTCTCGCGCCGCCTGCTTGCTGACGCCCAGGACCGTCGCGATCTGCGTCCAGGTCCTGCCTTGGGTGCGGGCCTGCGCGACGCGATCGGCCAGGTCCAGGTCGCTGGCGGCGACCGCCCGCAGCGCCTCACCGATCGCGCGCAGGTCCGCGCCGCCTGCGTCGGGGTACGCGATGGCGTCCGGGTCCAGGTTGTCCAGCCATGCCTCGGTGTCGGTCAGCGCCTGTTGAAGCTGTTCACGGGTGCGGGGCATGCGGTTCCCTTAGGTCGTCCTGGATGCCATACGTGCGCGAGCTGCCTGCGACGTCCGGTCCTGACAAGGTAACCTTGTCTCGAACGTCAGGCTGATCGTGGAGTCCTCGGCTACGCCACGTTCAGCGAGGCACTGGCCGCCCGGGACCGCGACGGCCTCGTGCAGCTCGTCGCGCACGGAGGCTGGCGGCGGCCCGGACACCGTGCACCCACAGGGGGATCACGTGATCGGCGCTACGTCCTTCAGTGCTGTGGACGCCCAGTCCCGAGCGTCTGCGCAAGTCGCCACGATGTGGGTTGAACCTTCGCCGATCTTCACCTGTCTTAGAGACGTGCACACTGCGACGGGAGTGGCCGATGCCACGGGGTGGGGGAACGTGGACGTCTCGCTCATAAAGAGCGACGGCGCGGGGTCCTTCGACGAGTTCTTCGAAGTGCAGTTTCCGGCTCTGGCCGGTTACTGCCAACGTCTGACTCGCGACGAGCAGGTCGCTCGTGACATCGCGCAGGAGTCGCTGGTGCGCTTGTTCTCGCGCTGGCGCAGTGTGCGCCAACCTCGCGCGTGGGTGTACCTGGTCGCTACGAATCTCATTCGTGACCACTGGTCGAAGGGCAAGCGCCACGACGGCGCGATGCGCCAGCTCAGTGAGTCAGCGCAGAGTTCCGTTGCGGGGCCGGACCACGGCGTACGCGACGCGGTTGACCGGCTCCCGGCGCGGCTGCGCACGACCGTGCTCCTGCACTACTTCGCCGACCTCCCGATCGAATCGGTCGCCGAGCTCACCCAACGTCCCGTCGGCACGGTCAAGCAGCGTCTCCACGAGGCGCGCGGCCGGCTGGCCACGATCCTAGGAGCCTCTGATGAGTGACCTCGACGACGTCCTCGGCCGTCTCGGTGGACCGGCAGGTCCACTGCCCGTTCGGGCGGAGGAACGAGCGCACGCCGGTGAACTCGTTCGCCGCCGTCGCCGCCGGAAGGCTGGGCTTGCCGGCGCCGGCGGGGTGCTGTCCGTGAGTGCGGTCGCCGTTGTCGCGCTCGCGGCGGTCAGCCCGGGCAGCATCAGTCTTGAGCAGCAGGCCGAGTTCGCTGTCGGCCCGTCGAGTAGCGCCGAGCCGACCTCCGAGCCGACCGCCTCGGCGTCCTCAGTGCCGTCGAGCTCGAGCCGGCCCGACGCTGGCGCCTCACCCGAGGCAGGGTCGACCGCGCCGGCACCCGCCGTCAGTGCGACAGCTACGACGACCCGCGAGACAAGTGCGCGCCCGAAACCGCCGGTCACACGCACGTCGGAACGGCTGTCGACGGTGTGCGGCAACGAGAACGGCGGCGTGGGTGGCGGCACCGTGTTGCCTGGCCCCGGGGACTGGTGTCTCACCGCGAGTGTGGACACGTCCGCCAAGACGTACACGCTCAACACCCTTGTCTGCCGCGGCTCGCAGGGGTCGGGCCAGTTGAGCTTCCGAACCGCGCAGGAGACCGATTTCGTCGTCAGTGACCCTGCAACCGGCGAGGCCGTGTGGACCTGGTCGCTCGGTCAGTCCTTCGCGCAGACCGCGCGCACGGACACGCTCGCGGGTGGTGACTGCCTGCGCTGGAGGGTCAAGTGGGACGGCGTCGGTGACGGCGGTCAGACCTACGGCGGTGAGGTCGAGCTCGTCCTGGCGGTTCAGGTCAAGGCCGACGAACTCGCCGGCAAGACCGACGAGAGCCGATTCAGCACCAGCCAGTAGACCAACCCCCACGAGTCAGCGACCCGCCGGACGGACACCGAACCCGTGCGGACCGACGCTGAGCCTTGGACGCACGCTGCAGCTACCGACGGCTCGGCAGGTTTGTCCGATTCGGCAGACTCGAATGAACCTTTGGCCATAGCTGCTGATGGTGATGCTGTGACCGACCTGGCGATGGGAGTACGAGAGGCCGTGGTGCGTGCCGTGCCCGACACGTTCGAGCACTTCTACACCGCGGTCTGGCCGGACCTGTTCGCGTTCGCCGCGACGTTGACCTCGGGTGACCTGGTCGCTGCTGAGGACGTCGCCCAAGAGTCGCTGGCTCGGGTCTACGCCCGCTTCGGGGCCCTGGCTGAGCCGCGGCCTTACGCCTTCAAGATCGCCACCAATCTTGTTCGGCAGCGTTGGCACGACCAGCGCCGCGAGCCCACGATCGACCCCGCGGTGCTGCCGGAACGGCAGGTGCCAGCGGGGCATGACCACACCGTCGATGCGGTCCGTCGCCTGCCGGCTCGGTTGCGCGACGTCGTGCTGTTGCACTACTACGCCGACCTGTCGCTGGAGACCGTCGCTCGGCTCGTGAAACGGCCGCTCGGGACGGTTAAACGCCGCCTGCACGAGGCCAGGACGCAGCTCGCTGTTGCACTCGGAGAGGACCCCCGATGAGGCTTGGCACCAACCCCAGCTTTCGCCGCCAGCCCCCGCTGGGCGCGTTGGCTAGCGCAGTGGAGCGTGGCGTCCAGCTGCGCCGGCGGCGCCTCGCCGTCACCGGCGGCGCAAGTACCGCTGTAGCCGCGTCGGTCGTCGTGGCCTTCGCAGTCTTTGCCGGCGGCGGGACAAGCGACACCGTGCTGCAGCAGCCGGCTCGCACAGGCCCCGAGGCGAACCCCAGCGTCGCAGCCTCCCGCGGCCCGCTCGCCGCCCCACCATCACAGGCTGGGGCCGCACTGGGCACGCAGGGTGCGGTCACGACTGGCTCCGAGACGCAGCCAACGGCAGCGTCGGCACCCAAGGCGACCCCCCGACCGACCAAAGGCGCCAGCAGCACTGACCGGCGCCCCTGGCACAAGAGCGTGCAACGGTCCTACTCCGGCACCCAGGCCGGGTCGGTGTGCCAGTACCCAGCATCCAGCGGTGATCCCTACAACCACGGCTGGTGCGTCAACGAGTACAACCGTGGCGACGTCAGCGGAACCAACGTCGCTACCGTGGGAGTGGAGCTGTGCCGGCAGACAGCCGGGATTACCGGCTCCGGCACCCTGACTTTCCCCACCAGCCAAGAGCTCGAAATCGTCATCAGCCGCGCCGGCAAGACGCTGTGGACCTGGTCCGCCACCCAGCGGCTGGCCAAGCAGTCGCACGCCTTCACCATCGAGCAGGCCCAGTGCTACCGATGGACAACAACCTGGAACGGCACGACATCCGACGGCATTCTGCTCGGCGCCGGCGAGTACACCGTCACCGCCACCGTCGTCGCACCCGACCAGGGCAACCTCACCGGGACAAGCACGACGAAGATCCTGCGTTAGCCGCCCCTCGGAAGCGTTGCCGCACGCGGAGAGTCCTCAGGATCGCCCTGGCCGCTGGCACGATGGTGAGCCAAGGACGTAGTTGCGCCGTGCCTCCGCGATGTCGGCCACCACAGTGAACGAACCCGTCGCTTGGCTGCCAGCGGCCTTGTAGGTGTAGACCGCGATCTCGCTGGCAACTCCGCCCTTGAGCGACTCCCCGGCGAGCTGCTCAAGTCGGGACCAGGGCGCGTGGATCAGAACCCGACGGCCACGAAGATCCAACTGTCCGGTCACCGGTGGTCCGTCAGCTGATCGTGGCAAGTTGCTTGGCCCGGACACCTCGCTGGCGTCGAAGCTCTGCCCGTCAACCGTCGTCTTGGCGAACAGAGCCATGGTGTGCCCACGGACGGTGAACCGGATCTCGTACAGGTAGCCGGACTGGGACTGGGCGTCCGGCTGCGGTGCAGCCGAAAGCCGAACGACGCCGGTCAGAGTCCGCGAATCCGAGGCGAGGTCCGCCGTCAGAACGTCAACCGCGGCCGTGGTCGGGACCGGGCTGTCGACGGGCGTCCCGCCCACCGCTGGATTCTCATTGGCGTCGCCAGCATCGTCCACGACGACGTTGCAGGAACTCGGGCCGGCCAGCGACGGGGCTGCCAACCCGAGCAGCATGGCGGCAGCCGCCGTCATGGCGCGCGCGCATGTTCCCCCCTCGGCGTCGCCACTCAGAACTCAACGAAAGCGCCAGTAATGACACCCTTGATGGCTTTGATGATCCCTATCCCCGCTGCCCTCTCGGCGTCCTACGGTCATCCCTCGCTGGTGTAGGCCTGACTGACCTCGGTGTCGCGCAACTCGTCGCTGAGCGAGCGCCCGAGCGCTGTTGCACTGCCGGCGGGTACCGGCTTGCCGTTGTCGGCGAGGCCGTCCCACGTGTAGCGCCAGCGCCAGCAACCGCCGGGGTCGGTGCGGAGGACGGCGGCCGGCTCGTCGGGGAGCTCCAGGCGCCAGAGCACCCGCTCGTCCTGCTCGACGCGCAGCGCGATCGCTCCGGTGTCGACGTGGAGATCCGCCGCTGCGGCCTCCGATGAGCGGCATGCCCTCACGGTGAGATAGCGGCTGCCGCTGCCGCTGCTGTCGCCGACCTCGACCGCGGTGCACCATCCGATGCGGGTCGCGGGCGCTCCGACCGGGCCCTCCGCGCGGGCGCCGCACACCGTTGCTCCGGCCGGTTCCGGCGGCGGCTGGTAGCTGCGCTGCAGGACCGGGCGCGCGGATCCCCCCGGAGTCGTTGCAGGTGCGGTCGCCGGGGCGCCGGTCGGCTGGGCGGACGAGGCTGTGCCCGGTTCCGCTGCCGGCTTGCTTGCCGCAGGTGAGGCTGGCGCGCTGTCCGCGCTCGACGGTGTGGGGCGCGCTGTGCCGCCGGTGCCTGGGTCCCCGGTCGGTCCCGCACTCGGGCTCGCGAACTGCTCCGGCTCAAGGCGATCGATGGCGGACGTCGTGGACGCCAGGCCCAGCCCGACGACAGACGCGATCACGACCACACTGGCGCTGGCCGCGACCAGGGCCTGCCTGCGCTGGCGGGCGCGGCCGCGCCGCCGTGGGCCGGCACTACCGCCGGGCGGCGGCGGCAGGAAGGTGAAGGGGCGGCGCGGGAGGTCAACCACGGTCCGGTCCGATCTGCGCGCCCAGCAGGGCGCGCGCTTCGTGGAGGCGGCGCTTGACGGTGCCGACTGGTCGATGCAGGAGTCGCGCGACCTCCTCGACGGGCAGGTCGGCGTAGTAGTGCAGCAGGACGGCCCTGCGCAGCCGCTCGGGCAGCCTCTCGACGAGATCGCGCAACCACGGGTCGTGCGCGGGGCTGGGTCCACGGCGCTGCTCGACGACGCCGATCGCGTCGACGAGCCCGGTCTCGCGCTGACGTCCGCGCCAGTGATCGTGCGTGAGGTTGGTGGCGACGTAGAACAGCCAGGCCTGCGGGTCGCGGACGCTGGTCCACCGGCCGTACAGCCGTGCGTAGGCCTCCTGCGCGATGTCGGTGGCCGCACCAGCGTCGCCCACCAGCGACAGGCAGTAGCCGGCGAGCCGCGGGAAGTGCGCCGTGTAGAGCGCCTCGAAGTCGTCTGCGGCCGGCGTGGCGGACGGTGCCGACACGTCCAGTGTCACGTCACCTCCCTGCATCCGTCCCTGACGGCCCCAGGCGGGGCTGACGACTGTGGACGTCGCAGACCCCCGCGAGGTTCACGCGAATTCGGAGCGAACCTGCGCTGCCCCGACACCGTCCACTGATCGACCTACCACCTGACATCGGAGATCCGCAGATGATCCAGCTTCGCACCGCCGTCCTGCTCGCCGGCGTCGTTCTCGCAACCGTCGCCGTGCCGTCCCATGCCGACGGCGTGACCGAGGCCGCGATCACCTCCTTCACCGTCGACACCGCCACCGGGTATCGAGAGGTCGAGATCGTCGCGTCCCGGGGGACCGCAGGCGACGCGCTGCTGATGCGGATCGAAGACTGCGTGCGGTCGTCGTGCAGCAGCGCGCAGACGTCCATGCCGCTGGCGGCGGGTCAGCTCACCATCGAGGCCGAGCGAGCCGAGCTGCGGACCATCATCAACGGCCGGCGACTGCAGGTCAGTTGGGCGCTGGCAGGCGACGGCTTCACGCTGCAGAGCGGTCGCTTCGAGAGCGACGGTAGGTCAGGATCGACGACCTTCGACGGCACCGCCGGACGTACTGCCGCCGTGAAGGTGGTCCTCGACGGCACCGCCTGCGCGACGAGCGGGTCGCTCGGCCGCTCCGTGCAGGTCCATGACGGCCCATCGGATAAGGCCGTCACGCTCGGGGCCGGTCCCTTGCTGTGCAACGCGATGCCGTAGTCCCGATGTCCGCCAGATCGCGTTGGCCGGGCGTGGGCTTGCGCGCAGGAAAGCGCCGACGTGAGCCTCGACCTGCTCGCGTCAGGCCACGACACGGAAGGTCCCTCGCCTTGAAGGAAGCAGCGGGAGGTGTGTACGCGCAGCGTATCGGTTCGTCGAGACATGCACAATGCGCTATCCTTGGCCGGTGGACACGACGCGTGCGGGCAGCCTGCTGCGCGAGGCCCGGACGGCGGCGGGCCTGTCCCAGGCCGACGTGGCCAGCAGAGCCGGCGTCACGCAGAGCGTCATCAGCGTGTACGAGGCGGGTCGAAGGCAACCCTCCGTTCCGACGCTCGCCGCCCTGATCGCGGCAACAGGCTACGAGCTCGAGGTCACGTTCGGGACTCCAAAGCACGGTCTGAGGCGCCTGTCGGGACCGATCGGTCGTCGACTGCGTCGTCGCCGGACTGAGCTGGTGCGCATCGCCGCCGAGCACGGTGTTCATGTTCTCGGTGTGTTCGGGAGCGTCGCCCGTGGAGAAGACCGCTGTGACAGCGACGTCGACCTGCTCGTCGAGTTCCCCGAAGACATGGGGATGCTCGGCTACGGGCGCGTCCGCGAGGAGCTGGAAGACCTCCTCGGATGCTCGGTCGACCTGATCCCTGAGGCAGACCTGAAGCCAGGAGTGCGCCCGCTCGTCGAGGCCGACCTGATTCGCCTATGAAGCGCTACGACGATCAGCGTCTGAGCGACATTGGCACCGCCATCGCGGCCATCCGTGCGCACCTGCTCCGCGGGGATCTCTCCGACGGCCTGGTCTTCGACGCGATCCGGATCCGCATTCTGGAGATCGGGGAGGCCGTCAAAGCGCTCTCACCGCACCTCCTTGCGACCGAGCCGACCATCCCCTGGAAGCAGATCGCCGCCATGCGTGACCAACTCGCGCATCGGTACTTCGACACCTCTCACGCCATCGTCGCCACTACCGTCGGCAGCGATCTCGACGAACTCGAAGCGGCGGTCTCACGACTCATCAGCCGACTCCATCCCGAGCCCTGAGCTGGTCCTGATCCGAACCACCGGCCGGGCGGCTCACGGCCGCTCTGGGTACTTGCCGAGAGGTGCACCTCGCGGATGCTGACGCTCCCGGACGCTGTCCATGATCACTGGTACAAAAGCAACGGATTCAGGCCTGAAAAGCGTGCGGATGTGCTGTTGATCTTCAGGCCCGGGAGTCCGGCGCGACTCATGTCGGGCCGCAGCGCGGTCCGGGTGTCGCTGTGCCGCATGGCGTACGGCGTGACGCCCCGCTCGTCGTTGGACTCCTCAGAGTTCGAGGAACAGCCGCAGGGTCCGGGAGACCGTCAGCATCACGACCGGATCGACGCGGCCGAGCGGGCGGAGCAGCCGCCGTTCGCTGATTGCCCGGATGTCCTCGCAGCGCGCATACGAGGTCTCGTCCAGACCGTTCTGCGGCGTGGCCTCAACCTCGATCCGGGTCGGGAAGTCATGCGACGTCCTCGTCAGGGGCAAGACGGTCAGGGTCGACGCATGACGGTTCCAGCCGTCGCCTGACACCACCAACGCCGGTCGCACCATGCCTCGCTCGGTGCCGACGGGGACGCCGAAGTCTGTCAGCCAGATGTGGCCTCGCAGACCTTCACTCACGGTCGAGGCCGTCGGCGACGGAGCGCTCCCACGCCGGGTCCTCATCGCGCTCGACCGGCTGCCGCGCAAGTGCATCCTGCGTCTTGCGCCAGAACTCGGCCTTCTCGTAGGCATCGAGCGCGTCGTCAACGACTTCGCCGATCGAGGTCCCGCGTTGGGACGCCAGCGCGGCCGCCCGGGCCCTCGTCGCTTCTGACACGAGGACCGTGGTCGCCATGGGTTCAGCATGCGCTTATGCATGCGATTCCGCATGCGTCGCGCTGTGGACCACGGAGCGGTCAGCGCACGTAGGCCTGGACGGCGGTCGTCAGCTCGCGGAGGCCCGCCTTCGCGTCGCGGAAGAGCATCGACGTCTTCGGGTCCGTGTAGAGGTCGTTGTCGATCCCGGCGTAACCCGTGCCCATGGAGCGCTTGATGACGATGATGCTGCGCGCGTGGTCGACGTCCAGGATCGGCATCCCGGAGACGGCGTTGCCCGGCCGGCGGGCCGCTGGGTTGGTGACGTCGTTCGCGCCTACGACGAGCACGACGTCGGTGCGGGGGAACTCCGGGTTGATCTCGTCGAGGTCGCGCAGCTGCGGGTAGGGCACGTCGGCCTCGGCAAGCAGCACGTTCATGTGACCCGGCATCCGGCCCGCGACCGGGTGGATGCCGTAGCTCACCTCGACGCCGTGCGCCTCGAGTGCCGAGCACAGTCCCACGAGCTCGTGCTGCGCCTGCGCCGCCGCGAGCCCGTAGCCGGGCACCACCACCACCTTCAACGCGTACGCCAGCTGCAGGCCGGCATCGTCGACGGAGGTCTCGCGGATGTTGCCCGTGGCGGCGATCGCCTCGTGCACGTCGGAGGTGCCGTAGCCGCCCAGCAGGATGCTCAGCAGCGACCGGTTCATGGCCTCGGCCATCAGCACCGTCAGGATCGCGCCGGCCGCGCCGACCAGCGCGCCAGCGATGACAAGAACGACGCTCTCCAGCAGGAATCCCGCCATGGCGACGGCGGTCCCGGTGCAGGCGTTGAGCAGCGAGATGACGACCGGCATGTCGGCGCCGCCGATGGGCAAGGTCAGCAGCACGCCGAGGGTCACCGCGGTCAGCGCGACGACCAGCAGCAGCGGAGCGCCACCCCTGCCGGTGGGCAGCACGACCGAGCCTGCGACCGCCACCAAGGTCAGGCCTATCGAGGCGAGCCGGCCGGCCTGCGAGGTGACCGGGTTGCCGGGCAGCCGACCCGCGAGCTTGCCGGCCGCGATGAGCGAGCCCGAGAACGTCAGCGCACCGATGAGCACGTCAAGCACCGTCGGCAGCGCGAAGCTGAGCCGACCGTCATCGAGAACGCCGTCCGCGCGCAGGACCTCGGCGAACGCGACGAGGGCAGCGGCGCCACCGCCCACCGCGTTGAAGAGGCTGACCAGCTGGGGCATGTCCGTCATGTGCACGCGCCGGGCGCCCACCAGACCGGCTACCGATCCGACGGCCAGCCCGCCGATCAGGACCAGCAGGGCCGTTCGACCGATCACGGCGTCGTCGACGAGGACCGCGACCGCGACGAGGATCGCCAGTCCCATACCGGCGGCAGAGAGCAGGTTGCCGCGGCGGGCCGAGGCCGGCGAGCCCATGAGGTGCAGCCCGAGGACGAAGGTGACCGCGGCGACGAGGTAGAGCAGGTGCGCGGCGGTGCTCACGACGTGCCCTTACCAGCGCTGCCGGAGCGGCGGGCGCGGAACATGTGGAGCATCCGGTCCGTGACGACGTAGCCGCCGACGACGTTCATCGCCGCGAACACCGCCGCGACGAACAGCACGATGTAGCCGAGCGTCGACTCGGTGCTGGCGGCGACGAGGATGACGCCCACGACGATGACGCCGTGGATGGCATTGGCCCCGGACATGAGCGGTGTGTGCAACGTGGCGGGCACCTTGCCGATCACCTCGTAGCCGACCAGCAGCGCCAGAACGAAGACGGTGACGGTGGCCAGCAGCTCGCTCGTCATGGGTTCCCTTCCAGGAGAGCGCGGACGGCCGGGTGCACGACCCGGCCGGCGTGCGTGATGACCAGGCCGGCTTGCACCTCGTCCTCGAGGTCGATCGCGAAGCCGCCGTCTTTGGTGAAGTAGGCGACCAGGGCGGCGACGTTGCGGGCGTAGGAGGTGGAAGCCGCCCGAGGGACGTGTGCCGCCAGGTTGCCGGCGCCGATGATGGTGACGCCGCCCGGCGTGATGATCGTCTGGCCGTTCTCCGACCCCTCGACGTTGCCGCCGAAGTCGCTCGCCGCGCCATCCACGACGACGGAGCCCGGACGCATTCTCGAGAGTGCGCTGGCCGGCACGAGCAGCGGCGGTGGGCGACCGGGGACCTGCGCGGTGGTGATGACGACGTCGAAGCGCCCGATCGCGTCGGCCACCCGGGCGGTCAGCTCGGCTTGTTCGTCGGCTACCAGCTCCCGGGCGTAGCCGCCGTGGCTCTCGACGGTCACGCCGACATCGAGCACGCTCGCCCCGAGCGACCGGATGTCGGACTGGGCGCTGTCGCGCACGTCGAAGGCGCTGACCACTGCGCCGAGCCGCCGGGTCGTGGCGATGGCCTGCAGCCCGGCGACGCCGGCTCCGAGCACCAGCACGGTGGCGGGTTTCGTCGTACCGGCTGCGGTCGTGAGCATGGGGAAGAACCCGCCGTAGGCATCGGCGGCAACGAGGGCTGCCTTGTAGCCGGCGACGCTGGCTTGTGAGGTCAGGGCGTCCATGGACTGGGCCCGGCTGACGGTGCGAGGGAGCATGTCGAAGCTCAGCGCCGTCACGCCGGCGTCGGCCATGCGCTGCATCAACAGGGGATCGAGCAGCGGCTGGAGCAGGCCCACGACGATGTGCTTCGGGCTCAGCGCGTGCAGGATCGCCGACGGGTGCAGGCACACGACGACGTCGCTGGCGTCCAGCACGGTGGCGCAGGGGGCGACGGTCGCCCCGGCTTCGGCGTAGTCGTCGTCGGAGAACCAGGCCTGCTGACCCGCGCCCTGCTCGACGAACACCCGGTGCCCGGCGAGCAGCAGCCGGGCGGTGCTGTCGGGGGTGAGGCCGACGCGCAGCTCGTCGCGGGCCTGCTCCCGCAGGACGCCTACGGTCAGCGGCTGGTCCGATGCGACGGTCATGCGAGTGCGGCCTCCCAGCTGGCTCGACGGAGCCTGGCCATCCTTGCCGGTGGGCCGCACGATGGCGGGGAACTTGGGCACGGGGGAAGCAACCGATTCGCCCCAGGCTGCGTCCTAGCACCATGCGAGCACTCGGTAGGACCCTCGTCAGCCTGGGCGTTGTCGGATCGGCCACCGCGGGGGTGGTGCTGCTCCTCCCCGGAGCGACCCCGCCGGCGGCTGCCGCGGGACTGATCCCCTACGCCAGTTGTGACGCCCTCCTGTCGCACTACCGCGCCGAGCTGCGCAAGAGCGCCACGCCGTGGGGTTTCGGCCAGCAGGGCTACGGCCGGCTGGAGTTCGCCACCGGTGCGGTGCCGGTGCCGGCGGCCGCCCCAGTCACCAGGGACGCCGGGGGCGCCCTCAGTGGGGGTACGACCGGCGGGGGCACCACCGGCGCCACCGGCGGTGGCCTCGATGCGGTCGGATCCGGGAAGTCCGGCACCAACCTGCAGGAGCAGGGTGTCGACGAACCGGACACCACCAAGCTCGCCGACGGCCTGATCGTCACCTTCGCCCAGGGCCGGCTGCGCGTGCTGCGCTCCGGCGCCGAGCCCGAGCTGCTGTCCACGACGGCCGTGACCGACACCGATCAGGGCTATGGCGGCGAGCTGCTGCTGTCGGGTGATCGCGCGGTCGTGTTGATCAGCAGCTGGCGCAACAACCCGGGGTCCGCGGACAGCCGTTATGGCTACTACGGCGGCGGCGATCCTCTGACCACGGCGGTCCTGGTCGACCTCGCCACGCCGGAGAAGCCGGTCGTGCTGGAACGGCTGCAGCTCGAGGGGACCTACCTGTCCGCCCGGCTGGCAGACGGCAGAGTCCGACTCGTCACCAGCTCCACCCCGCGGCTCGAGGCCACCTACCCGACCGGCCAGCAGACCCCGGCGGATCAGAAGAAGTCGCTGCGCGCCAACCAGCGGACCGCTGAGGAGATCTCCTTGCTGGAGGTGCTCCCGAGGGCGGTGCACACCGGCCGTGACGGTCGGGTGCGCTCGGACAGCCGGGCGGTGGGCTGCGACGAGGTGAGTCGCGCGGAGGACCCGCGAGGGGCTAGCACCCTGCTCGTCACGACCCTCGACCCATCGCGGGATCTGGTCGCGCTCGACAGCGAGGCGGTCACGACCGACGGCCAGCTCGTCTACGCCAGCCAGGGGCGCCTTTACATCGCCACCAGCAGGTGGGGCACCCAGCAGCCGACCAACCCGGAGATCGGCAGTAGCGCACCCCGACCCGACGCGGAGCAGGTCACCACAGAACTGCACGCCTTCAACACCACCACCGACGACACCCGCTACGTCGGGACCGGCAGCGTGCCCGGCTACATCATGGGCCGCTGGGCGCTGTCGGAGCACGAGGGTCGGCTACGGGTAGCGGTGACCAGCTCCCCGCCGTGGCAGGGCGCCGAGCAGTCGATCTCGTCACTGCACGTCCTCGCGGAGTCGGCCGGCGAGCTCGTCACGGTGGGCAAGGTCAGCGGCATGGGCAAGGGTGAGCGGATCCAGGCGGTGCGCTACTTCGGCACCATGGCGACGGTTGTCACCTTCCGACAGACCGACCCGCTCTACGTCCTCGACCTTGCCGACGCCGAGGATCCGCGGATCGTCGGGGAGCTCAAGATCCCTGGCTTCTCCACCTACCTGCACCCGATCGGTGACGGCCTGCTGCTCGGCGTCGGGATGGACGCTGACGAGAAGACCGGTCGAACGACCGGCATGCAGCTGTCGACCTTCGACCTGCGCAACCGGGCCGAGCCCAAGCAGATCGATCGGCTCAGCCTCGGCCAGGGGTGGAGCCCTGCGCTCGACGACTCCCGCGCCTTCGGCTACGACCCCGCCCGGCGACATGCGCTGCTGCCGTTCAGCAACTATCGCGGCGGCGGCTTCGCTCTCGGGGTGCGGGTCGGTGCGGACGGGCAGCTGTCGGAGGCGGGCCGGCTCGACCTGGCGTCCGGCTTCCAGGCGGAGCGGGTGCTCCACGACGCCGAGCACGTCTACGCGGTCAACCAGACCGGGATCGCGACCGGCGACGCGGGCGACCTGCAGCGGACCGGCTCGCTCAGCTGGAAGTGAGCCGGGCGAGGTCAGCGGCCAACCGCTCGCCCAGCACCCCGTAACCCCATGCGCTGGGGTGCAATCTGTCGCCCGAGAGGAACCGCCGGGGCAGCCCCTCAGCCCACGCCCCGGAGATCGGTGACGCGAAGGGGATCTGCTGCTCGAGCGCGATCGCGGCGATGAGGGCGTCCACGGGTCCGCGCAGCCTGACGCCCGGCGGGTCGTAAGCCCCGATGAGGACCAGCTGGACTCGCGGCGCGCGGTCCCGCACCAGCGCCACCACTGCTCGCACCCGGTCCGCGACCAAGGTCGGGTCAGCCCGCCAGTCGTTGTGCCCCCCCTCGATGACGACCACGTCGTACGACGAGAGCTGGGCTCGCTCCAACCGCTCCCCGTAGGTGTTGCCCATGGCTCGCCCGGTGTTGACGTAGCCGGTGCCACCGATGCCGTCGATGGTGACCGACCAGCCGAGCCGGCGGGCAACGACCCGGGCCATCACCGGTCGGCGCGGCTTGGTGCCGATGCCCTCGAGGATGCTGTCGCCGATCAGCAAGGCGCGGACGGGAGCGGCTGCGATGGCCCGCTCTGGGCTGGCGGCTGGCACGCCGAGCAGGCCCAGCAGCAGCAGGGCGGCGAGCACGGTGGAGCGGCGCACGCCCGAAGTCTCGGCTGCTGGCCGAGCGACGTCAGGTCGATGCCGACATGCCTCGATCTGTGGCGGGACAGATGTGGGCAGAGTCACCTTCTGGTAACACGACACCTACCTCAGCGCCATACGACAAGAGGGCTTTTCGGTTAGGTTGCGCCGCGTGGAGCGATCACTGGATCAGGTGGAGTACGTCCCCGAGCCGGCGGCGTTCGCGAACGTGGTCGACCTCATGACCGCCTATGTGCGCCGCGAGGACGGGGCTTACAGCGCGCTGATGACAGCTGCCAGGGACGACCCCGAGGCGATGACGCAATCGCTCATCGCCTTGGGCGCCGTGCTCCTCGACATCGCAGCCGGAGCTTTCGGCCTCACGGCGGACGAGATGCTCGGCAAGGTCTCGCAGGGGATCCGGGCGGGCGTGGACGACACCGCAGGCGCGTAGCCCGTGGCGGCTGCGGGAGGCTGTCGTTGTGACCGCCGGCTCGCGACTGCTGCGTGATGGCAGCGCTGTCGAGCTGCGACGGCTTCAGCACGAGGACCGTGAGGGACTGCGGCTCGCGTTCCTGGAGCTGTCGGCGGAGTCACGGTATGCCCGCTTCCTGTCTGCCGTGCCCCGGCTCAGCTCCGCGATGCTCGACACGTTGGTGGACCGCGTCGACGACGTGGATCACGTCGCCCGGTTGCTGGTGAGGACCCAGGCTGATGGCGAGAGCGAGGACATCGGCGTAGGCCGATTCGTGCGGGACCCGCTGGCCCCGGATCGGGCGGAGGTCGCCTTCACGGTCGCCGACGACCGCCACGGCATCGGGGCCGGGAGCGCCTTGTGCGACGGGCTCGTCGCTGCGGCGCTGGACAGGGGAGTCCACTTCTTCACCGCCACCGTCCTCGCCGACAACGTTGCGTCGGTGCACCTGCTGGAGCGCGCTGGCACCATCGTCTCGCGGCTGCTCGTCCATCCCGGCACGTTGGAGGTGGTCGTGCACCTCCAGCCGCCACCCGTGCCACCACCGGTTCTGAGGGTCGATAGCTAGTCTCCGGCACGTGCCTCGCCTCGCCGACGTCGTCGCCGCGCTCGATGACCTCTACCCGCCGCACTGGGCCGAGGCCTGGGATGCCGTCGGGTTGGTCTGCGGAGACCCAGACGCCGACGTACGCCGGGTGCTGCTGGCCGTCGACCCCGTGGCTGCCACCGTCGCGGAGGCTCTCGACGGTGGTTACGACCTGCTGCTGACGCATCACCCGCTCTACCTGCGCGGCACCACGTCGGTCGCGGCCACGACCCCGAAGGGCAAGGTCATTCATCAGCTCATCGCGGGTGGCTGTGCACTTTTTGTCGCCCACACCAACGCCGATGTCGCGGATCCCGGGGTGTCCGACGCACTGGCCGAGGCGCTCGGGCTGCGGGACGTCCGGCCGCTGCAGGCGCTGCCTGAAGAACCGCTCGACAAGATCGTGGTGTTCGTCCCCGCGGCCAACGCCGTCGCGCTGCTCGACGCCCTCGCGGCGGCGGGTGCGGGCGCGGTCGGTGACTACGACCGGTGCGCCTGGATGACGACGGGCACCGGCACCTTCCGGCCCCTGCTCGGAGCCACCCCGGCGATCGGATCGGTCGGCGAGGTGACCGAGGTCGAGGAGACCCGACTGGAGCTGGTGCTACCGCGCGGCCGCCGCGCTGCGGTGGTCCGGGCGCTGCTGGCCGCGCACCCCTACGAGGAACCGGCGTACGACGTCCTGGAGCTCGCTGCCCTGCCCGGTAGCCGTGGCCTTGGTCGGGTCGGCGAGCTCCCCGAGCCGATGTCGCTTCAGGAGCTCGCGGACCACGCCGCGCGGCGTCTGCCGAGCACCGCCGGGGGCATCCGCGCTGGGGGCGGCGACGGCTCCGTCGTACGCACCCTTGCGGTGTGCGGTGGTTCCGGCGACTCGCTGCTGGCTCAGGCCGGTCGGTCGGGCGCGCAGGCGTTCCTCACGGCCGACCTGCGGCACCACCCGGCCAGCGAGGCTCCTGAGGGGTTGGCATTGCTGGACGTCGCGCACTGGGCGACGGAGTGGCCGTGGTTGGCCGACGCTGCAGCCCGGCTGTCGGCCGCCGCTAACGTGAGCACCACGGTGTCGACCCTCGGCACCGACCCCTGGCACACAAGGAGCCCGCAGCCGTGAAGGCCGACCCGTTCGTCCAGCTGCGACTGCTCGACCTGCAGGCGCTCGACAGCGCCCTCGACCGACTGCGGCACCGCCGCAAGACGCTGCCCGAGATCGCGGAGATGGCCCGCCTAGAAGGCCTCGTCGACGCCCTGCGGGACGATCTCGTCCGGGCCGAGACTGACGTTGCCGACCTGGCCCGCGACACCAAGAAGTTCGAGGACGAGATCGAGACCGTCCGCACCCGCAAGGCCCGCGACGAGGAGCGGCTGTCCTCCGGCGCCATCACCAGCCCCAAGCAGCTTCAGGAGCTGGAGCACGAGGTCGCGACCCTGGTCCGGCGCCAGTCCGATCTCGAGGACGGCGAGCTTGAGGTCATGGAGCGGGCCGAGACCGCGCAGGCCACCCTCGACGAGCTGACCACGGCGCGGGCGGAGCACCTCAGCAAGCGGTCCGAGGCCGAGGCGGCGCGCGACCAGGCCTTCGTGGACATCGACGCGGAGATCGAGAAGCTGACGGGGGAGCGCTCCGAGATGGCTGCCACCTTCCCGGCAGATCTGCTTGCTCTCTACGAGAAGATTCGCGCTGCCGAAGGCGGTGTCGGTGCCGGCGCCATCGGTCGGGGGCAGTGCAGCGGCTGCCGGCTGGACCTGATGGGCAACGAGAAGGCAGCTATCCGAGCGGCCGCTCCTGATGACCTGCTGCGCCACGAGGAGTGCGGCCGGATCATGGTGCGAACCGCGGAGTCGGGTCTGTGAGCTTGCGCGTCGTCGTCGAGGCAGACGGCGGTTCGCGCGGCAACCCCGGGCCGGCCGGTTATGGCGCGGTGGTGAAGGACGGCGTGACGGGTGAGGTGATCGCCGAGCGGGCCGCCGCGATCGGGGTGGCGACCAACAACGTGGCGGAGTACGGCGGACTGATCGCCGGCCTGCAGGCTGCGCTCGACCTGGGCGCCGACGACGTCGATGTCCGGATGGACTCCAAGCTCGTCGTCGAGCAGATGTCTGGGCGCTGGCAGGTCAAGCACCCGTCGATGAAGCCACTTGCCCGCGAGGCGGCCGAGCTGGTGCGGCAGCTACCGCGGGTCCGCTTCTCGTGGATCCCGCGGGAGAAGAACAAGGACGCCGACGCGCTCGCCAACGCGGCGATGGACGCCGCGGCTCGTGGCGAGGTGTGGCAGCCCGGCGGCGGATCGCAGCCCGATGACGCTGCGGCGGCCTGGCTCGCCGAGCACGATGTCGCCCCGGTCGCGCCGGTGCCGAACCGGCTTTCGGGGTGGCAGGAGGCGACGGCTCCACCGACGACCACGCTGCTGCTGCGCCACGGTCAGACGGTGCTGTCGATCGAGAAGCGCTTCTCTGGGGTGGGTGACCAGGAGCTCACCGAGGTCGGGCTGGCGCAGGCTGCGGCCGCGGCCGAACGGCTGAGGGGATCGGGCGCCGACGTCATCGTGTCCTCGCCGGTGCGCCGGGCCCGGCAGACCGCCGAGGCGGTGGCCGCTGCAACCGGCCTCGAGCTGGTCTTCGACGACGGCTTCAGAGAGACCGATTTCGGCGACTGGGAGGGCTACAGCTTCTCGGAGGTCAAGAAGCAGTGGCCTCGCGAGCTGGACGCCTGGCTGGCGGACACTGCGACGGCGCCGCCGTACGGCGAGTCCTTTGACGCGACGGCCACGCGGGTGCGGCAGGCGCGCGACCGGGTCATCCGCAACCACCCCGGCCGGACGGTCGTGGTCGTGTCGCACGTGACACCCATCAAGACGATGTTGCGGTTGGCCCTGGACGCACCGCCGTCGGCGCTCTACCGCATGCACCTCGACCTGGCCTGCCTGTCGCAGGTGCAGTGGTTTGCCGATGGGCCGGCCGTGGTGCGCTCCCTCAACGACACGGCCCACCTCACGGCCCTGCCGTAGCAGCCCCTCGCCCCCACAACGTCCGCCCGAGCGGGAACCACTTGTGCGGTGCTCGAGCGGACGTTACGGGGGTGCCGGGTTGGACAGGGCTCGGCCGATGAAACGGAGGTCGGCCGCGCCCGTGGACCGCCAGAAGGCGACGTTGTGGCTGCCTTGGCCGAAGGACGCCTCGGCTCGGGGCAGCGCCGCCGCCAGCTGGGCGGTGGGCGTGAAGAACGGGTCATCCTGACCACAGCTCAACCGCACGGACAGATTGCTCAGGGGACCGGTGGCTGCAAACACGTCGTGGGCGCGGTAGTCGGCCTCGTCGTCGAAGGCGCCGGGTCGTGCGTCCGCGTAGCGCCGGAACAACGCCGGGCTGTCTGCGACGACCGCCGTGACCGTCGACGATCCGAGGCGAGCAGCCATGAGCAACGCGCCGTACCCGCCCATCGACCATCCGCTGATCGCGACGCGGTTGACCGGGTGACCGCGCCGCTGGAGCTCGGCGAGCAGCTGCGTGACGTTGGCCTCGGGATCGCGCCCGTCACTCCTGCGATGCCAGTAGCTGTCGGGCCCGCCGTCGACGGCGGCCAGCACGAACGGTGGTGTGCCCGTGCGCACGACCTCGGCCAGGAATCGGTCGAGACCATGGCTGCCGAAGGCGTCCGTGTGATCGCCACCCCTGCCGTGTAGGACGAGGCATACCGGCAGGCTGTCCTTGTCGGTCGAGCCGTGCGGGTAGCTGATGCCGAAGCCCGCGCCCCCAGGCAGCGCGCCCTTCACCAGGGGACCGGTGGGCCCGGTCGGCAGCGCGACGACAGGGTCGTCGGCGAGTCCCAGTGTGTCGCGCACCCGGTATGGCAGCCGGTCCCGACCGACAGCCGTGGCGGTCACGACAGCCGCGCCACCGCCGAGCAGCAGCGAGCGACGGGACACCATGACGGCGAGACTGGCAGGACAGGGGGAGTACGGCGATGAGGCGCGCGCGATGTCGTCGTACGCTTGACCTGGGACGAGTTGGCCGGACGGTCGCGGCAGCCACCAGCTGTCGAGGAAAGTCCGGGCTCCACAGGGCAAGGGTGGTCGTTAACAGCGACCCGGGGTGACCCGCGGGAAAGTGCCACAGAAAACAGACCGCCGGTCCGAGCCTTCGGGCATGGACCGGTAAGGGTGAAACGGTGGGGCAAGAGCCCACCAGCGCCCGGGGTGACCCGGGCGGCTCGGCAAACCCCACCCGGAGCAAGGTCAAAAGGGAACCTTTCGGGGTTCCTGCGCAGGCGCTCGAGGGCGGCCCGCCCGATGCCTGCGGGTAGACCGCACGAGGCCGCTGGCAACAGCGGTCCTAGATGGATGATCGTCGCTCCTGCCTCGGCAGGGGAACAGAACCCGGCTTACAGGCCAGCTCGTCCCACCTCATCATCTGAGATGCATCTGTGCAGGTCAGGGCCTTGCAGTTCTTCGGGCTGTGTCGGCCTGACACCCTGAATCATGCCTGATATCGGCGAGGTGTGTGACATCCGAGTGACACCGGAGTGATGCTCCGGGCTGTCCTTCGGCACGCTCACTCTGAGCGTGG
>JBKKBU010000036.1:0-6737 GCA_046713755.1 Mycobacteriales bacterium | reverse complement strand
TCGCCCAGCAACACGGGTGCGACATACGTCACCACGCGGTCGACCAGGCCGGCGCGCAGGAAGGCGGCGGCGACCGTCGGGCCACCTTCGAGCAGCACGCTCACGACGCCACGGGCCTGCAGGACGTCGAGCACGGCAGCCGGCGACTCGGCCAGCACCAGGGTCTCCGCCGCCGCGTCGAGCACGCGTGCGGTGATCGGGATGCGGCCGGACCGGTCGAGCACGACCCGGAGCGGCTGCCGGCCGGGGTCGGGTCGGACGGTGAGCTGCGGGTCGTCGACCAGGACCGTGCCCACCCCGACGACCACGGCGTCCACCTCGGCGCGCAGTCGGTGCACGTCGGCGCGGGCCGCCTCCCCGGTGATCCATCGGCTGCTGCCGTCGGCGGCCGCCGATCGGCCGTCGAGAGTGACGGCGGCCTTCCAGGTCACGAACGGCCGGCCGGTGTGCTGCGCGGTCAGCCAGGCCTCGAGCGGGCCGGTCGCGGCATCGTGCTCGAGAACGCCCATCACGACCTCGACCCCGGCCGCCCGGAGCGCGTCCGCGCCACCACCGGCCAGAGCTGTCGGATCGGGACAAGCCACGACCACCCGGGTGATGCCCGCGGCCAGGATGGCTGCCGTGCAGGGGCCGGTGCGACCGACGTGGGCGCAGGGCTCCAGCGTGACGGCCAACAGTCCGCCGCGGGCCCGTTCGCCGGCGGCCTGCAGCGCGACCACCTCGGCATGCGGCCCACCCGGCGGCTGCGTCGCACCCTCGCCGACGAGGGCACCGGTGACGTCGAGGACGACGGCGCCGACAGGCGGGTTGGGGCTGGTGCGGCCCAAGGCCTCGTAGGAGACCTCGAGGGCCCGGCCAACAGCGACTGCTGCCTCCACCGGCCCTCCCGACCACGGGCACGGCCGGACATCGGCGCGCTGCCCCGATGCTATCGGCGGGTCGGGTCGTCCGGGTGCTCAGCAGCCTGGCATGAACCCGCGGCGGTCGACGGCCACGAACGACCCGGGGCTGGCCTTGGCCACCGCCTTCATCTCGGTCGCTGCGGACACCACCGCTCGGTAGTCCCGCAGACCGGCAGTCTGGACGGCCACCCCGATGCTGACAGCCACGACCGGATGCCGGCGCAACACCCCCCGGCGATCAGTCGTCTCCAGCCATCCCACGCCGGCGTCCGTCGGGTCGTAGAAGCCGAGCACTGCCGCATCGAACTCCGCGACGGCCAGCCGGCACAGGGACTCGGCCTGCTCCGGGTCGCAGACCACGACGAAGTCATCACCGCCGATGTGGCCCACGAACGGCTCCGGGTCTCCGGCCGACGAGGCAGCTGCCTGCAGGCAGGTCGCGAGCAGCTGGAGCAGGTCGTCGCCGCGCAGGAAGCCGTAGGAGTCGTTGAAGCTCTTGAAGTCGTCGAGATCGACGTGGCAGACGGCATAGGACGCACCGCTACTCGCCCGCCGCGCGATCTCGGTGTCGATCCGGTGGTTGCCCGGCAGGCCGGTGAGCGGCGACATGCTGCGCGCCTCGGCGGTGCGCCGCAGGGTGGTGCGGACCCTAGCGACGAGCTCGAGAGTGTCGAAGGGCTTCACGATGTAGTCGTCTGCCCCCGCAGTGAGGCCCACGACCTTGTCGGCCGACAGGGCCTTCGCGGTCAGCAGGATCACGGGGACCGCGCTGGTGGCCGCATGCGACCGTAGCCGGCGGAGCACTTCCACGCCGTCCATGGTCGGCATCATCACGTCGAGCAGCACGAGGTCTGGCGGAGCAGCACGAGCCCGCTCCAAAGCGGTCGCGCCGTCGTGGACGACCTCCACGTCGAACCCCTCCATGCTGAGGTTCAGCTCGACGAAGCGGGCGATGTCCTTGTCGTCGTCGGCGACGAGGATGCGACTCACCTGCTGTCCAGCACCCGCTGTGCGGTCTCGCGGAGCTGTTGCACCATCTTGTCCGGATCGTCCGCGCGATAGACGGCGGTGCCTGCCACGAAGACGTCGGCGCCGGCCTCCGCGCAGCGCTCGATGGTCTCCGCGCTGACTCCCCCGTCGACCTGCAGCCAGATGTCGAGGTCCTGCGCCGCGATCGCCGTGCGGCAGCGCCGCACCTTCGGGAGCACGTCGTCAAGGAACGGCTGCCCGCCGAAGCCCGGCTCGATCGTCATGACGAGCACCGTGTCGAAGAAGCGCAGCAGGTCCTCGAACGGCTCGATCGGCGTGGCCGGGTTCAGTGCCAATCCGGCCCGCGCCCCAGCGGCGCGGATCGCCCGCGCGGTGCGCAGGGGTGACTGGGAGGCCTCGGCGTGGAAGGTGACGCTGCTCGCGCCTGCCTCGGCGTAGCCAGGCGCCCATCGGTCGGGGTCGGCGATCATCAGGTGGCAGTCAAGCGGCAAGGCGGTGTGTCGCAAGAGCGACTCGACGATCGGCAGGCCCAGCGTGAGGTTGGGCACGAAGTGGGCGTCCATCACGTCCACGTGCACCCAGTCGGCGTGCGGGATCCGACCGACCTCGTCGGCGAGCCGCGCCAAGTCGGCATTGAGAATGCTCGGCGTGATCTGCGCTCGCAACGGGGTCCCCATGGTGACATCGAGTCTAGGGACGACTGGCACTTCTGCGCACCCGCCACTCAGGCGCGGTGCGCCCGCTACTCGCGGCGGCGCAGCAGGGCGAGGTGCATCGCGTCGGTGCCGTGCAGGTGTGGCCAGAGCTGGACGGCCGGACCAGACCCAAGCTCGGGAACGCCAGGCAGCAACGGGCGGGCGTCAAGCTGCTCAAGCTCGGGGTGGGCGCGCAACACGTCGAGGATGGGAACGACGGTCTCAGCCAGGTGCGGCGAGCAGGTGGCGTAGATCAGCACCCCACCCGGGCGAAGCAGGCCAGCGGCGCTGTCGAGCAGCTGCCCCTGCAGCCGGGTGAGACCTGGGATGTCCGAGGGCTGCCGACGCCAGCGGGACTCCGGCCGGCGACGCAAGGCGCCGAGCCCGGTGCACGGGGCGTCGAGCAGCACCCGGTCGACGGTCCCCGGTGCGAGCGGCGGCATCCGACTGTCAGCGGTCACGACCGCGGCCACGCCGGATCGCGAGACCAGGCGGCTGCGGTGCGGCTGGAGCTCGAGGGCCAGCAGGGTCGCGCCCCGCTCCGCGGCGAGTCCCTGGAGCAGTGCGGCCTTGCCGCCCGGGCCGGCGCAGAGGTCCACCCACAGCCGATCCGGGCCGTCGAGGGCAGCGGCAGCGAGCGCCAGCGCCACCAGCTGACTCCCCTCGTCCTGCACTCCTGCATGGCCGTGCCGGATCGACGCGATCGCGCCTGGGTCGCCCTCGTCGAGCCGCACGGCGCGCGGCGACCAGGGACCGGCCGTCCCGCCGCTCTCAGCCAGCAGGGCCTCCCGGGACATCCCGCGGGCCACCAGATGGACCGACGGACGGGCGTCGTCCGAGGCCAGCAGGAGCGCCAGCGCGTCGACGTCGCCCTTCAACGCGTCGAGGAAGGCCGAGGCGATCCACCGCGGATGGCTGTGCTCCAGGGCGAGGGCCCCTACCCGGTCATCGGCCGGCGCCAGCTGCACCACCCAGGCAGCGGCGTCTTGCGCCGCCACCTTGCGCAGGACGGCGTTGACGAAGCCGACCGGCCCGGCCGACAGGACCCAGCGGGCGAGGTCGACGGTGGCTGACACGGCGGCATGACTCGGGATGCGGGTCCGCAGCAGCTGGTGGGCCCCCAGCCGGAGCAAGTCCAGCACCGGCGGGTCGACCTGTTCGAGGGGGCGGTCCGAGCAGGCCTGCAGCACCGCGTCGTACAAGCCCTGACCACGCAAGGTGCCATAGGCAAGCTCGGTGGCAAGTGCCGCGTCGCGACCCACGATGCGGCGGTCGCGCAGCAGCCCTGGCAGCACCAGGTTGGCGTATGCGTCCTGCTCGCGCACGGCCTTCAGGACGTCGTAGGCGGCGAGTCGGGGCGGGTCCGATGCCGGCGGCCGATACGGCCTGGCGGCGCGCCGGTCGCGGGATGGCTTGTCGCTCACGTGAAGCGCTCGCCGGGCTCGACACGCAGGCCGCGCAGCCAGTCCACAGCAGGCATCGCGCCCTTGCCCTCCGGCCGCACCTCGCCGAGCCGCACGGCAGTGGTGGCCGTGCCGACGAGGTCGCCCTCGAGCGCGCCGGACGGCAGCACGACGTCGCTCACGGTCACGGGGCCCAGCTTCACCCGCCGGGTTCGCCACGTCGTCCATGCGCCCGGTGCCGGGGTGCAGGCCCGCACGACCCGGTCGACGTGGAGCGCTGGCGTCGTCCAGTCGACCCGGGCGTCGTCGACGGTGATCTTCGGAGCCAGCGAGACGCCGTGACTGGGCTGCGGGACGGCCACGACAGCGCCGTCCTCGATGGCATCCAGGGTCGCGACGAGCAGGCCAGCACCGGCTACTGCCAACCGGCCGAGCAGCTCACCCGAGGTGTCGCCGGGTCGGATCGTCTCGGTGACGACGCCGAACACCGGCCCCGTGTCGAGCCCTTCCTCGAGCAGGAACGTCGAAGCACCCGTCACCTCGTCACCGGCCAGCACGGCGTGCTGGACAGGCGCCGCCCCGCGCCACGCGGGCAGCAGCGAGAAGTGCAGGTTGACCCAGCCGTGCGTCGGCACCTCCAGCACCGGCCGTGGGATCAGGGCGCCGTACGCCACGACGGGACAGCAGTCGGGAGCGAGCTCGCGCAGCTGCTCCTGGAAGTCCTCATCGCGCGGGTGCTGCGGCGTCAGCACCAGCAGACCGTGGGAGCCGGCGAGCTCCTTCACCGGGGAAGCGGTCAGCGAGCGGCCGCGCCCCGCGGGCGCGTCAGGACGGGTCACCACGGCGACGACCTCGTGGCGCGAGGCGAGCAGCGCTGACAGCGAGGTCAGGGCGGGAGCGGGGGTGCCCGCGAACACGAGCCTCAAGGAGAAGACGTCACTGGGCCCGACCGAACAACGGATGCGGGCTGACCTTGACCACGGGGGTCAGATCGGCCGACCACTCGGCGGCGCGGATCGCCGCCATCGCGGCGCGCTTGGTCTCGGCGTCGAGCCGGTCGATGAAGATGACGCCGTCGAGGTGGTCGGCTTCGTGCTGCACACAGCGGGCGAACAGGTCCGAGCCTTCCAGCGTGACCGGGTCGCCGTACTCGTTCTGACCGTGGGCGACGACGTGCTGCTTGCGGACGCAGTCGAAGGTGAGGCCGGGCAGCGACAGGCAGCCCTCCTCGCCGTCCTGCTCCTCGTCGCTGGGGAAGTGCAGGACGGGATTGATGAGATGGCCCATCACATCGTCGACGTCGTAGGTGAAGACCCGGAGGTTGACCCCGATCTGCGGCGCCGCCAGCCCGACGCCGGGCGCCTCGAGCATGGTGTCGGTGAGGTCCTTGACGAGGACGCGCAGCTCCTTGTCGAAGGTCGTGACGAGGTCGCAAGGGGTGCGCAGGACGGGGTCTCCGAGCAGGCGGATGGTTCGCAGGGCCACCCGATCAGGCTAGCCGTTGCGGGTCGAGCTCGACCCGGACCGGTTCGCCCTTGCGGGCACTGCGAATGGCCAGCGCAGCCTTCAAGCCGACCGCCAGGTCAGCACCCCTGTCCCGGGGCACTCGCAGCAGCACCCGGTGACCGGTCTCGTCAGGCACCGGGCCGAGGACGTCGGCCTCGACCGTGAGCAACGCGAGCAGGTCGTCGACGGCCGCCGGTGCCCCTGTCACCGAGGCCATCCGCGACACCGGGGGGAACCCGAGCTCGGCCCGGTCGGCGAGCTCCCGGGCAGCGGCCCCAGCCGGATCCCAGCGGATGAGGGCCTGCACCTGGGTGATGCCGCGGTCTGCCACGACCACCACTTGCCCTCCTGGCCGAGCGAGCGCCGCCGCCGCGAACCAGCGGCGCAGGGTCTCCTCCCCCGCCCCCAGGTCGGGTCGGGACAGCAGCGCCCAGCCGTCGAGCAGCAGCACGGCGCCGTAGCCGCCCTCGGCAACCGGCTCCGCCCCGGGAGTCGACACGACCAACGCGGCCTCGTCGGGCACCGTCGCGAGCACACTGTCCCGGCCGGAGGTGCGCCCCGGAGTGCCGGCGAAGGCCCGGCCGAGCTCCTCCGCCGTCCGCCGAGAGCCGACGACCACAGCGCGCATCGCCCTGCCGCCGCAGGCGGGACACCGCCAGTCGCCGGCGAGGTGCCCGCACCAGCGGCAGGTCGCGATCGCGTGGCCCGACGTCGCCGCCAGCGGCCCTGCGCAGGCGGCGCAGCGGGCCGGCGTACGGTCCCGAACGCAGGCCAACGACGGCACGTAACCGCGTCGGGGCACCTGCACCAGGACCGGTGCTCCGGAGGCCAACGACTGCCGGGCAGCCGCGAACGCCAGCCCCGGGAGGCGAGCGCTCTGCGCCGCCGGGTCCCTCCCGAGGTCGTCGTCCGAGGTCCCCTCGACCCTGGGGGCCACCGCCCGCAGGGTCTCGCGGGTCGCCTCCAGCGGGCGGGCCCACCCGGTGTCCACGAGCAGCTGAGCCTCAGCCGTCCGGGCGAAGCCACCGAGAAGAGCGCCAGCACCGGCCAGATGGGCGCGCAGGACCAGGGTGTCCCGGACGTGCGGATAGGGCGATCGGGGCTCGGCGAGCAGGGCGTCGCCGTCGTCCCACACCGCCACCAGGCCCAGGTCGACAACCGGCGCGAAAGCCGCCGCCCGGGTGCCGACGACGACCCGCACCGCGCCGCGCCGGACCGCCAGCCAGCTGCGGTAGCGGACC